>JAKOOD010000392.1 GCA_022701635.1 Burkholderiaceae bacterium
GCCACCGTGCACGAGGGCGCCTTCAACGTCAGCAACGTGCGCGTCAGCTACCTCGACAACGGCGACCGCTTCAACATCGACACCCACGCCTTCACGCCGTCCGAGGACAAGGCCGACGGCAAGCTCGATGCGTCGCGGCCCTATTACCGCGAGCCGCTGTTCAGCGCCGACATCCTCGGCAACAGCACGGTGGTCGACCTGATGAGCAAGCTGATCGACAGCGACCAGCCGGAAGCCATCGGCATCACGCTCGGCAGCCCGAGCGGCGTGCAGCCCGACCTCGGCTTCGAGTTCCGCTTCACGCGCGCCGGCGACAGCGTCGGCTACCAGTCGGCGTCGACCGAGGCCTATTCGATCTACAACCTGCGCCTGGACATCCGGCCGATCCTGATCCGGCGCCCGCTGTATCAATATAAATAGTGGGGCTGTCAGGGGCAGCTGCTCAAGTGTTCCTTGAGCAGCCGGTACTGGGCATCGACCATCGGCGGATTGGGATCGTGCCCGGCGCGCGGCACCAGCACGTAGTCCTTGCGCGGCGCCTGGATGAAGTCGAAATAGCGCTTGCCCGGCGCGGGCATGGTCAAGAGGTCTTCCTGGCCCTGCACCATGTAGACCGGCATCGCGAACGCCGGGCCCAGCTTGTACAGGTCGATCCTGGAGGCGATGCCGTCGCCCTTCAGGCCGACGAACTGCAGCCAGGAGTAATCCTCGCCGGCGGTGTAGTCGGCGTCGTATTCCAGCGTCGCGTACGCGGGCGCATTCACGGTCCAGGCCTTGGGCACGGGATCGGTGCGCAGCCGTTCGTACTTGCGCATCACGCGCCGGAAGATGCCGGGCGCGCGCGGATCGGTCCAGGGCAGGGCGCCGAGGGCCGTGATCCTGGCGACCGAGTCCTGGTCGCCGGCGGCGCGCGCCAGCGCCAGCGTGGCGTCGAGGCTGGCCTGGGCCGGCAGCGGGCCGACCACCTGCGAACTGGTGAGGAAGCCGCAGAACAGCGCTGGTCCGGCCTTGGCCATGTGCACGCCGAGCACCGAGCTCCAGGAGCCGCCCATCAGGATCACCTGGCGCTTGCCGAAGCGCCGCGCCGCGTAACGCGCCACCTCGAGGCCGTCGTCACGCAACTGCTCGACGCGCAGCGGCACGTCGTCCGCGAGCGGATTGCGGCGCCAGGTCATGCCGGCGCCGCGCTGGTCCCACTGGACAAGGGTGAAATCCTTTTCCCAAGCCTGGTAGACGGCGTCGGCCCACGGCGTGGTCGGATTGCCGGGCCCGCCATGCACCATCAGGACGATCGGGTTGCCGCAGCTGTTGCCCTTGATCCTGACCCATTGCTCGATGCCGCCAATGGTGACGTAGCCTGTCTCGTCGACCGCCTTGCCGGGCGTGCGGCAGACGGTGTCCGGCAGATGGGCGGCGCCGGCAGCGGGCGCCTGCGCTTGCGCCGTGGCCTGGGCCAGCAGGAGAGACGAGGCCAGGACGAGAGGAGGGGACATGCGCGGCATACAGGCTTTCGTCATGGAAGATTGCCCTATCCTAGGGTTGCCCGATAGTCAGGTCAATGCACATCGGGTAGCTGCGGACTGTGCCTTTCCGGGATGGCCGGGCTTACAATGTCGGCATCCTCAGCCGCAAGAAAGATCCTGCCCATGTCGCTCCGACCGACCGTATCCGCCGCGCTGCTGGCGCTGTGCATCAGCATGGGTGCCCAGGCCGCCCAAGCCGCCCAGCAGCCCGCCACCGTCCGCCTCGACTACATCCACAGCGGCAATGCGCTGGACGAGCACTACGCCGTCGAGCGTGTGCTGATCGAGCCGCTGCCCTGGCCGGGTGACCTGTCGCAGCGTTTCGACGACACCAACCGCGGCAACAACCGGGTCGAGGTGGCGGACGCAAAGACCGGCGACCTGCTGTATTCGCGTGACTTCTCGACGGTCTTCGGCGAATGGAAGACCACCGAGGAAGCGAACAAGGTCAGCCGTGGCTTCCACGAATCGGTACGCTTTCCCAAGTTCGACAAGCCGGTGCGCGTGCGCATCCTGAAGCGCGACGAGCGCAACGGGTTTTCGGTGGCCTGGAGCGTCGAGGTCGACGCCGATGGCCAGGATGTCGTGCGCAAGCAGGCGCCCGCGTTGGCGCAGCCGATCCCGATCGTGGTCAACGGCCCGTCGCCGCAAAAAGTCGATCTGCTGATCCTGGGCGACGGCTACACGCAGGCCGACATGAAGAAGTTCGAAGCGGATGCGCGCCGCCTCTCGGCCCATCTGTTCGCGGTGTCGCCGTTCAAGGAGCGCGCCCGCGATTTCAACGTCTGGGCGATGGCGGTGCCGACGGGCGAATCGGGCATTTCGCGGCCGTCGACCGGCGTGCACCACGCGTCCGCGCTCGGCACGCGCTACGACATCTTCGGCAGCGAGCGCTACGTGCTGACGCTGGATAACCGGGCGCTGCGCGACATCGCACAATACGCGCCCTACGAATTCATCGAGATCCTGGTCAACAACGACACGTATGGCGGCGGCGGGATCTTCGGCCAGTTCAGCACGGCCGCGGCCGGTAACGAGTGGGCCGAGTACCTGTTCGTGCACGAGTTCGGCCATCACTTCGCCGGCCTGGCCGACGAGTACTACACGTCGCCGGTGGCTTACCAGTCGAGCGGAGCGCGCCTGGAGCCGTGGGAGCCGAACGTAACCGCGCTACGCGATCCGGCCCGGCTGAAGTGGAAGCAGCACGTGCAGGCCGGCACGCCGCTGCCGACGCCCTGGCCCAAGGCCGACTACGAGACCGCGTCGCGCGCCTACCAGAAGCGCCGCGCCGCGCTGCGCGCCGCCAACCGCCCCGAGTCCGAGATGAGCGCGCTGTTCCGGGAAGACCTGGCGCGCACGCGCGCACTGTTTGCGCCGGCGCGCTACCGCACGGCGATCGGCGCCTTCGAAGGCGCCAACTACGAGGCCAGCGGCTACTACCGCCCGGCCATGCAATGCATCATGTTCGACCGCAGCGAGCAGTTCTGTCCGGTCTGCCGCGACGGCATCAGCGAAATCATCGACCTGTACGCGCGCCCGGCTGAATAATTCACTTGCAGGCAACACGGTGCAGGGGTGCGCTGCCGAACAGATAGGTGGCGCGCCGCCTTCTATCCTAGTTTCATAATCAGATCAAGAGTATTCCGGCTACAAACCGCCGGCATACGACCATCTCCTCCATATGAAACGGGATTCATCATGCATAAAATCGTCGCTACCCTGATCGCCGGCCTGCTGGCCGCTTCCGCCCAAGCCCAGACCCAGCCGCAAGTCAAGCCGCAGCCTGAATCGCAGCGCCAGAGCAGCGCCAACTCGGCGCCGATCGGCCAGGCCGTCAGCGGCCACAATTCCACCGCCGCAGGCGTGTCCGGTACCGGCCTGCGCACCGACGGCACCGCCAACACCGGTTCCGCGCACGCCGCCACCGGCTTGCAGGCAGCCGGCGTCAACGCCGCCGGCAAGGTTACCGGCAAGAGCACGTCGGTGGTCGGCGTCGCGCCGGGCAAATCCGACAACGTGAATGCCCAGGCCACCAATACCACCGCACCGAACAGCACTGCAGCCAATGCCCCGGCCACCGGCGGCCGCGGCGAGGCTGGCACCAAGGCCGAAAAGGAAGTACGCAAGTCGAACACGACCAAGGTCAAGGAGCCGGTCGGTTCGCGCATGAAGACCGAGACGTCGGTCAAAGCGGGTCTCGAGAAGCGTGCCGAGGCCAAGGAAAAATCGGACCGTAAATCGGCCGACCGTGCTGCCGGCGGCACCGGCGAAAACCGCTGATACGACGGCCGGCGCACGCTGAAAAATTTTGTCACAACTTTAACATTTTTCCTAAATGCAGCGTGCGCTGGCGAACAGAAGCTGAAGTCTCGCCAGCCTATTCTGTACACACAGCAAGACGAAAACAACAAGGCGCTCAAGCTGCCCCACTATAGACAACGACAAGGAGAAATACCATGAACAAACTGCTCGCCACCCTGATCGCCGGCCTGTTCGCTACTTCGGTTTACGCACAAACCGCCCCTGCGGTGCACTCGGGCATGAGCAGCAACGCCGGCGTCACCGCAACCGGCAATGCAGGCGCCGACAAGGACATCGCCAAGGCCGACCAGAAGGAAGCCAAGGAAGTCGCCAAGCAGGATGAAAAGATCCACAAGGCCAGCGCCAAGGCCAGCGAAAAGAAAGCCAAGGCCCAGCACAAGGCCGACAAGAAAATCGCTGACGCACAGGAAAAAGTAGCGAAGGCCGATCCGGAAGACCAGGCCAAGGCATCGGCCAAGGCCGAGAAGAAAATCGCCGACGCCCAGTACGACGCCCAGAAGACCATGATCAAGGCCGACGAAAAAGCCCAGAAGAAGATCGTGGACGCGAACGCCGACAAGGCCAAGGCACAAGCCAAAGGTACCGAAAAGCGTACTGAAGCGATGGCTGAGGCGCACAAGGACGCTGCCAAGTAATTCGCAGTGCAGAAATAAAAAAACGGACCTGCGGGTCCGTTTTTTTTGCGCTTTGAATTACGTAGGGTGGGCACCCCGTGCCCACGCGTTACGTTTGAGCCATGCTGGCGTTCACGTGGGCACAGGGTGCCCACCCTACGCATTGATCAGCCGCCGTCGGTCTGCCGCATCGCCAGGTCCTTCGCCTTCAGCTTGGCGCTCAAAGGCTTGCCTTTCTTGGCGCGCTTGCCGAAGTGCGGCTCCAGGCCGACGCCGAACAGTTCCACGGTGCGCGGCTTGTCGCCGGCCCAGGTGCCGACCACGTTCACGCCGCGCTGGCTGATCGGCTGGGCCGCGGTCAAGGTTTCCTTCGGCTCCAGCTCCATCAGCGTGACGCCGCGGCCGCCGTTGGTCAGCGTCTTCATCTCGTCGATGCCGAACACCAGTACGCGGCCCTTCTCGGACAGGCAGGCGATGGCGCCGGCATTGTCCGGCACCACGCGCGGGGCCAGCGGCACGGCGCCGTCGTCCAGCGTGATGAAGGATTTACCGCCCTTCAAGCGCGTGACCATGTCGCCGGCCTTGGCGATGAAGCCGAAGCCGGTACTGGTGGCCAGCAGCAGGCGGGTGTCGGCGCTGCCCGCGAAGTAGTACAGGATGCGCCCGCCGCCCGACAGGTCGACCAGCGTCGTGATCGGGACACCGTCGCCGCGCGCCCCCGGCAGCGCGACCACCGGCACCGAATACGCCTTGCCGTTGTCGCCGATGCACAGCAAGGTGTCGACGGTGCGGCACTCGAAGGCGTAGCCGAGCGAGTCGCCGGCCTTGAAGGTGAACTGGGCCGGGTCGTGGCCGATGCCGGTGCGTGCGCGCACCCAGCCCTTTTCGGAAACGATCACGGTCACCGGCTCGTCGACGATCTTCTGTTCGAGCACGGCCTTCTGCGCCTCTTCGATCAAGGTGCGGCGGTCGTCGCCGTACTGCTTGGCGTCGGATTCGATCTCGCGGATGATCAGGCGCTTCATCGAGGACGGGTTGTTCAGGATGTCCTCGAGCTTTTCCTTTTCGCCGCGCAGCTCGGCCAGTTCCTGCTGGATCTTGATCGCTTCCAGGCGCGCCAGCTGGCGCAGGCGGATCTCGAGGATGTCCTCGGCCTGGCGCTCGGACAGGCGGAAGCGTTCGATCAGCGCCGCCTTCGGATCGTCCGCATTGCGGATGATGGCGATGACCTCGTCGATGTTCAGCAGGACGGTCTCGCGGCCTTCCAGGATGTGGATGCGGTCGTTGACCTTGCCCAGCTTGAATTCGGTACGGCGGCGGACGGTGACGAAGCGGTAGTCGATCCATTCCTGCAGGATCTCCGACAGGCCCTTCTGGCGCGGGCGGCCATCGCCGCCGATCATCACCAGGTTGATCGGGGCCGAGCTTTCCAGCGAGGTGTGCGCCAGCAGCATCAGCATGAACTCGCCCTGGTCGAGGTTCTTCGACTTCGGTTCGAACACCAGGCGCACCGGCGCCTCGCGCCCGGATTCGTCACGCACCGTATCCAGCGCGCCGAGGATGGTCTGCTTCAGCGCCAGCTGCTCGGGCAGCAGGGTCTTCTTGCCGGCCTTGATCTTCGGGTTGGTCAGTTCTTCGATCTCTTCCAGCACGCGCTGGCTGGAGACGCCCGGCGGCAGTTCGTTGACGACCGCCTGCCACTGGCCGCGCGCCAGTTCTTCGATCTTCCAGCGCGCGCGCACCTTCAGCGAGCCGCGGCCCGAGGTGTAGATGTCGGCGATGTTCGAGGCCGGGGTGATGATCTGGGCGCCGCCCGGATAGTCGGGGCCCTGGATCAGGGTCATCAGTTCGGCGTGGGTGATCTTTGGATTGCGGATCATCGCCACCGCCGCCGTCGCCACTTCGCGCAGGTTGTGCGACGGGATCTCGGTGGCCATGCCGACCGCGATGCCGGACGCGCCGTTCAGCAGCAGCATCGGCAGGCGCGCCGGCAGGGTGCGCGGTTCGTCCGACGAGCCGTCGTAGTTCGGCTGGAAGTCGACGGTGCCCATGTCGATTTCGTCGAGCAGCAGGCGCGAGACCGGCGTCAGGCGCGCTTCGGTATACCGCATCGCCGCCGCGCCGTCGCCGTCGCGCGAGCCGAAGTTGCCCTGGCCGTCGATCAGCGGGTAGCGCAGCGAAAAGTCCTGGGCCATGCGCACCAGCGCGTCGTAGACCGACTGGTCGCCGTGCGGGTGGAGTTTACCGAGCACGTCGCCGACCACGGTCGCGGACTTGCGCGGCTTGGCGGTCGGGCCCAGGCCCAGTTCGTTCATCGAGTACAGGATGCGGCGCTGCACCGGCTTCTGGCCGTCGGCCACATCGGGCAGGGCGCGGCCTTTCACGACCGAGACCGCGTAGTCCAGGTAGGCGCGCTCGGCGAAGGTGGAGAGGGTCAGGGTTTCGGTGTCGCCGCCGTCACCGCCGCCGGCGGGTGGGTTTTGTTGTTCGAAGAGGTTTGCTTGTTGGGTCATGTTCTTTGTTCGTTCCGTTCGGGCGGCATGCGTGGGCACGGGGTGCCCACCCTACGATCGCGGTGACGCGGTAGGATGGGCTCCCCGAGCCCACGCGTTACCTGCGCATCAGATATCCGCTTCCGTCTCGTTACCGTGCTCTTCCAGCCAGGCCCGGCGCGCCGCAGCCTCGCCTTTACCCATCAGCATGTTGAAGCGCGCCGACGATTCGGCCAGGCCGTAGTCGCCGAAGGCCACCGGCAGCAGACGGCGGGTGTCCGGGTTCATCGTGGTTTCCCACAGCTGTTCGGCATTCATCTCGCCCAGGCCCTTGAAGCGCGAGATGCTCCACACGCCTTCTTTCAAGCCCTCTTTCTTGAGCTTGTCCTCGATCGCCAGCAGTTCGCCGTCGTCCAGCGCGTACAGCTTCTGGATCGGCTTCTTGCCGCGTGCCGGGACGTCGACGCGGTACAGCGGCGGCCTAGCGACGCACACGTGGCCATTCCGGAACAGGGCAGGGAAGTGCTTGAAGAACAGCGTCAGCAGCAGCACCTGGATGTGCGAGCCGTCGACGTCCGCGTCGGACAGGATGCAGATCTTGCCGTAGCGCAGGCCGGAGATGTCCGGATTGTCGTCCTGGCCGTGCGGGTCGACGCCGATCGCCACCGCGATGTCGTGGATCTCGTTGTTGGCGAACAGGCGGTCGCGGTCGGTTTCCCAGGTGTTCAGCACCTTGCCGCGCAGCGGCAGGATGGCCTGGAATTCCTTGTCGCGGCCCATCTTGGCGGAACCGCCGGCCGAGTCGCCCTCGACCAGGAACAGTTCGTTGCGGGTGATGTCGCTCGATTCGCAATCGGTCAGCTTGCCCGGCAAGACCGCCACGCCCGAGGATTTTTTCTTTTCGACCTTTTGCAGCGAGCGCAGGCGCGACTGGGCCTGCTTGATGACCAGCTCCGCCAGCTTGCGTCCGTATTCGACGTGCTGGTTCAGCCACAGTTCGAGCGGCGGACGGGTGAAGGTCGACACCAGTTTCACGGCGTCGCGCGAGTTCAGGCGCTCCTTGGTCTGGCCCTGGAACTGCGGGTCCAGCACCTTGGCCGACAGCACGAACGAGACGCGCGCGAACACGTCTTCCGGCAGCAGTTTGACGCCTTTCGGCAGCAGCGAGTGCATCTCGACGAAGCTTTTCACGGCGCCGAACAGGCCGTCGCGCAGGCCGGATTCGTGGGTGCCGCCGCTGACCGTCGGGATCAGGTTGACGTAGGATTCGCGCACCACGGCGCCGGCCTCGGTCCAGGCCACGACCCAGGCCGCGCCTTCGCCTTCCGCAAAACCTTCGTCGCCGGCGGCCGCATATTGCGCGCCTTCGAACAGCGGGATCAGGGTTTCGCCGTCGGAATTCTGCGCCAGCGCTTCGGTGAGATAGCCGCGCAGGCCTTCGTCGTAGCGCCAGGTCTGGACGTCGCCGGTCTTGCCGTTGGT
>JAKOOD010000413.1 GCA_022701635.1 Burkholderiaceae bacterium
TATGCGCCCTCCAGCGGCCGTGAAAAATGAAGCCGCATCCGGCCACGCGCAGCAGCGCATGATCGGACTGCTGCATGCGCTGGCGCCCCACGAAGGCTACAACCTCACGGCCCTGCCCAGCGTGCGCGTCCTGCGATCCGACCGCGCACTGAGGCGCACCCCGGTGCTGTACGATCCCGGCATCGTGATCGTTTGCCAGGGCCGCAAGCGCGGCTATTTCGGCGACCAGCTGTTCGTCTACGACGCGCAGCATTACCTGGCCGTGTCCGTACCCGTGCCCTTCGACATGGAAACCGACGCCACGCCGGCGCAGCCGCTGCTGGCGCTCTACCTGCACCTGGATTTCACTGTCGCCGCCGACCTGGTGCTGCAGATCGACCGCCAGAGCACGGCCGAAGCGCCGCAGGCGCCCCGCAGCATGCTGTCGAGCCCGATCGACGCCGACATGCGCACGTCGGTGTTGCGCTTCCTGGAAGCCCTGAACCGGCCGCTGGAAGCAGCCGTGCTGGCCCCTGGCCTGCTGCGCGAACTGTATTTCCGGGTGCTGACCGGCCCCCAGGGACGCGCGCTGCGCGAAGCGCTGGCGGCCCGGGGCCACTACGGGAAGATCGGACGCGCGCTGCGCCGCATCCATGCCGATTACGCCGCTGCGCTCGACCTGCCGCAACTGGCCCGGGAAGCCGGCATGAGCGTGCCGGCCTTTCACAGCCACTTCAAGCGGATCACGCAGACCTCGCCGATGCAGTACCTGAAGTCGACCCGGCTGCACCAGGCGCGCCTGCTGATGGTGCGCCGGAACCTGACCGCGGAGGCGGCCGGTCATGCGGTCGGCTACGCGAGCGCGTCGCAGTTCAGCCGCGAGTTCCGGCGGCTGTTCGGCTTGACGCCTGCGCTGGAAGCCAGACGGATGCGCGCAGAGTTCGCCCTTCCACCGGCGTTCGCGGATGCCGAGTTTGTCTCGTCGCATTGACGAGTAGACTGTGTGCCACTGATAACCAATCTGCGACAACCCATGACACCGACGCCTTCCATCCTCGCCGCCTTCACGCCAACCGGCACGCTGCGCGCTTGCATCAACCTCGGCAATCCGACCCTCGCTGACACCGATGCCGACGGCAATGCGCGTGGCGTATCGGTCGACCTTGCCCGCGAATTCGCGCGCCAACTGGGCGTCGCGCTGGACCTCGTGGTCGTGGATGCGGCGGGCAAGTCGGTCGATACCGTCGCTGCGGAGCGGGCCGACATCGGTTTCTTCGCCATCGACCCGCTGCGTGGCGCGAAGGTGGCGTTCAGCGCGGCGTACGTGCTGATCGAAGGCTGCTACCTGGTGAAGGAGGATTCGCCGGTCCGGGCCAACGAGGAAGTCGACCAGGCGGCCCACCGCGTCGTCGTCGGCAAGGGCAGCGCCTACGACCTGTTCCTGACGCGTACACTGCACCACGCGCGGATCCTGCGCGCGCCGACATCGCCCACCGTGGTCGAGACCTTCCTGGAAGCCGGTGCCGAGGTCGCGGCAGGCGTCAGGCAGCAACTGGAAGCGGATGCCCGGCGCGTTGGCGGCTTGCGCCTGCTGGATGGACGCTTCATGGTCATCCGGCAGGCCATGGGCACGCCGGCCAGCCGCGGCGCCGAAGCCGCGGCCTTTCTTGCGCGCTTCGTCGAGGAGGTAAAGGCGAGCGGCTTCGTCGCGGATGCCCTCGCCCGCCATCGCATCGAAGGCGCATCGGTCGCGCCGGCGGATAACGCCCCCCTCCCCGGCTGACCCACTGCCTAGATCATCTGCGCGATCTTCACTGACAAACCCTGCATCGAAAAGGGCTTGGTCAAGACTTCCATCCCATCGTCGAGCTGGCCGCTACGAACCGCCACGCTTTCGGCATAGCCGGTGATGAACAGCACCTTGAGACCGGGCGTGAGCGCGCGCGCGGCGTCGGCAAGCTGGCGGCCATTCATGCCGTTCGGCAGGCCGACATCGGTAATCAGCAGGCAAATCTCGGTCCCGGCTTCGAGCAGCTTGAGTGCCGAAGGGCCGTCGACGGCGTCGATGACGCGGTAACCGGTATCGCTGAGGAATTCATGGACCAGCTGGCGTATGCTGGGCTCGTCATCCACCACCAGCACGGTCTGCCCGGCGGCGCCGTGCACATCGCAGGTGTCCTGGACCGGCTCGACCTGAGCGATGGCGCCGCTATGCCGCGGCAGGAGCATGGTGACCCGCGTACCGCGGTCGACCTCCGAGACGATATGCACCTGGCCGCCGGACTGGCGTGCAAAGCCATAGATCATCGACAGCCCCAGGCCCGTGCCCTGGCCGGTCGGCTTGGTCGTGTAAAACGGTTCGAACGCACGCCGCAGCGTCTCGGGGGACATGCCGCATCCGGTGTCGGCGAC
Organism: Burkholderiaceae bacterium; assembly: GCA_022701635.1. Classification (GTDB taxonomy): domain Bacteria; phylum Pseudomonadota; class Gammaproteobacteria; order Burkholderiales; family Burkholderiaceae_D; genus Telluria; species Telluria phyllosphaerae. Next base: position 2,392 of record JAKOOD010000413.1, read on the forward strand.
ACAGATCGACAGGTACGCGCCGGCAGGGAGTTCATGCTCCCTTGCCGCCAGCTCGTCCAGCTGGATATTGGCGGTCTCGATCGTGATACCGCCACCGTCCGGCATCGCATCCCTGGCATTGATGCACAGGTTCAGCAAGGCGTTCTCGAGTTGCCCGGCATCGATGTTCGCGGCCCACAGTCCCGCTGCCTCGACGATGTCGATCTGCGCCGTACCGCCGACGGTGCGCCGCAACAAGTCTTCGAGGCCGGCGATCAGCAGCGTGACGTCGGTCGGCTTGGGGTCCAGTGTCTGGCGGCGCGAGAACGCCAGCAAGCGCTGCGTGAGAGCGGCAGCGCGCCTGCCGGCCTCGCGCGCCGCGCCGACATAGCGGTCGATATCCTGCTGGCGTCCGCGCGCCATCTGGAACTGCAGCAGCTCCAGGTTGCCCATGATGCCAGTCAGCAGATTGTTGAAGTCGTGCGCCAGGCCGCCCGTGAGCTGCCCCACCGCTTCCATCTTTTGCGCCTGCCTCAGCTTGTCCTCGGCTTGCATCAGCTCCGCCGTGCGCTCGGCCACGCGCTGCTCCAGGGTCTCGTTCAGGGTGCGTAAAGCGGCGATCGCGGTGTCCCGTTCACTTTCGATGGCGCGCCGCTCATTCAGATCGATAAGGACGCCGGGAAAGCGCAGCGGCGAACCGTCGGGCGCACGATCGACGCGCCCATTCGCTTCGATCCAGTGATAGGCGCCGTCGGCACGACGAACCCGGTACTGGTGCGAGTACGCTCCCCCTTTTGCGATCGCCGCACCGATGGCCGCGGCCAGGCCGGCCTGGTCATCGGGATGGACGGTGGCAACGACATCTGCCAGGGGAATGCCATGCCGGCCCAGTGCGGGATCGAGGCCGAATGCGCGGGCGAAGGGTTCGTCCGCCGTGAACTTGTCGTTGGGGATGTCCCAGAACCAGGTACCGACAATCGCACCCGCGCCCAGCGCAAGCTGTACCCGCTCCGCATCCACCTGCGCCGCTGCCTGGCTACGCTTCAGGGCAGCGTCGGCCAGCACGCGCTGCGTGGTCTCGTTGGTCAGCACGAACAGGCCAGCGACCTCCCCCTGCGGATCGAGCACGCGCGAATACGAAAAGCTGAACCAGGTATCCGCCGGGCCGCGGTCGGTGTCCAGCTTCCACGGCAGGTCCATGAAGCGCTGGCTGCGGCCGGCGAAAGCCTCGTCGATGATCGGCTTGGCCTGTTCCCAGGCATCCGACCATACTGTCCGGAACGGCGCCCCCATTGCCCAGGGCAGCCGTGGCCCGAGGATCGGGAAATAGCACTCGTTGAAGAAAAATGTCAGCTCGTCGCGGCCCCAGGCCAGAATCAGCGATTCCGGCGAATTCAACACCATGCTGAGCGTCGACTTCAGCGTATCCGGCCAGCCTGCCGGCACGCCCAGCGGGTGATCGGTCCAATCGCGCTCGAGAATCAGGTCGGTTGCTCTGCCGCCGCCCGCCAGAAAGCGTAGTTCACTGGGTAAAACGTCGGGATGACTTGGGGTCGCGGACATGGCTATCGAATTTTGCTTGCAGAATGATTGGCTCAAATTTGTCAATTCTACAAGCCATTCCTGCTTTCCGGAACTACTTTCGCGCAGGCGAAAATGATGTCTTCGGTAGCAAATGCGTACTTGCCGATGCCACCAGCCCTATGATCGTTGTGTCATAGAGACAATCTAAGTTTTTATTTGGAAATTATTCTGTATAATTAAACAAATTCATCATTTTTGATACTTTTCATAAATTTGTTACGGCCTTGGCTGGTACTGCACCGCAAGGTCGACATGTCGTTAACAATGCCGGCCTTGCGTGACTGCGTACCTTCTGTAGCGGTCCATTCCCCGTACCAGCTTGAACCTATTGAGAAAGATAATGCAGCGACACCGCCTGAACTTACGATTGTTGATGACGCTACTCGTATTAGGAGTGGGCGCCACGGGCCTGGTTCGCGCCGACGACAAGCCCACCTGGGCCTTGTCCGGGTATGGCACGATCGGCCTTACGCACGCCAATGACCGTGACGCCGACTACACGTCCAGCGCACTACGCCACAGTGGCGCCGGCAGGACCAGCCCCTGGAGTGCCGATGTCGACAGCCGTCTCGGCGCCCAGCTCGACGCCACCTTCGACAAACGCTGGTCGGCCGTCCTGCAGGTAGTCAGCGAACAAAACCTGGAAAATAATTATCGTCCGCGTGTCGAGTGGGCGAACCTCAAGTTCCAGGCGACACCCGAGCTCGCGCTGCGTGTCGGACGCATTGCCTTGCCCGTTTTCCTATGCGCCGATTATCGCCAGGTGGGCTATGCCTATCCGTGGGTGCGGCCACCGGTCGAAAGCTATGGCAGCATGCCGATCAGCAGCAGCGAGGGCATCGACGCGACGCTGCGCTGGAATACCGGTCCAGTCCATAACGCCTCCCAGTTCCTATTCGGCCGCGACAGCTTGGCCCGGGTCGCGCCAGTTAAAGGAAAAGCTCGGCATATCGTCGGCATCAGCAACACCAGCGACTGGGGCGCACTGACGGTCCACGCCACTCTCATTGGCGCGGAACTGACACTGGATATCGGCGCGCCCCTGTTCGCCGGCTTCGATGCTTTCGGCACGCAGGGAAAAGCGATCAGCGCCGACTATGCGATCGACCATAAATCCGTGAGCGTCGCCAATATCGGCGCGAGTTATGATCCTGGCGCTTGGTTTCTGATGGGTGAATTAAGCCGCACGAATACGAGCTCGCTGCTCGGCCGGAGCCGCAGCGGTTATGTCACCGCGGGTTTGCGCAGGGATGCGTTCACACCGTATGTCACCTACTCGCAAGTGCGTTCGGCCGGCCCGGTCAAGGCTGACGGTCTTGCACTTGGCGGATTGCCGCCTGGCTACCAGCAACAGGCGGCAGCCCTGAACGCGGGCTTGAACGCAATCCTTATAGCGTCGATGCCGCAACAATCGACAATCAGCGCCGGCCTGCGCTGGGACGCTCACGAAAACATCGCGCTTAAGCTGCAATACGATCGCGTGACGCCGCGTCACGGCTCGGCCGGCACTTTGATCCGCACGACGCCCGCCTTCGTTTCCGATCATGCGATCGGCGTCACCAGTCTCACTCTGGATGTCGTGTTTTAAGATGCGTACGCCTTTCAGCATGACTCACTGGAGCCGCATAATATTCTTGATTGCGGTGACAACACTTAGCGTGACAGCCGGCGCCACCGACATGGTGCTGATCGTCTCCGCAAGAAACCCTGTCTCGATACTGCGCGTTGAACAGGTGGCCGCGATATTCCTCGGCCAGACCGCGCGCTTCCCCGACGGCAGCGAGGCGGTACCGCTCGACCAGCGGGTAGGCTCGCCGCTGCGCGACACGTTCTACTTGCGCGTCACAGGCAAGTCCCCTGCGTTGCTCAAGGCGTATTGGTCGAAGATGGTGTTCACAGGCCGTGGCCAGCCGCCAGCCGAAGCGATCGACGACGCAGCGGTGCGGCGCCAGGTCGCGGCCAACCCGGAGCTGATCGGCTACATCGACCGCAGCGCACTGGATGACAGCGTCCGTCCAGTTGTTGTAAAGCCATGATGCAAGGTCTTTGAAGCCTGTCACCACGACAGCGCAAGACTAGCGTGGCATCCGTCCCTACACCAAGCGCCGCATCGGCAACTTGTCGTTGTCAATTAATTAATATTGATGAACAAATCAAGCCCGCTGGCGACTTTTCGTTGCAAGCTGCCGACACGGATACAAACTATCATATTCAAACCTAGTTGCAATTACATTTGCCATATAGAATGTTTTTATTGGAGTTTTTCCACTGTTATCTAGAAATAGTCGA
>JAKOOD010000439.1 GCA_022701635.1 Burkholderiaceae bacterium
CGCGCCCAGGTTGCCGCCTTCGCTCACCACCTTGCAGCGCAGCTCATTGCCGTTGACGCGGATCTGGTCGTTGGCGCGGTCCTTCACCTGCGCGTGCGTCTCGGTCGAGGCCTTGATATAGGTGCCAATGCCGCCGTTGTAGAACAGGTCGACCGGCGCCTTGACGATGCGGTGCATCAGTTCCTGCGGCGGCAGCGACGTCTCTTCGATCTGCAGCGCTTCGCGGATCTGCGGCGAGAGTTCGATCGAGCGGGCATTGCGCGGGTACACGCCGCCGCCGGCCGAGATCAGGCTCTTGTCATAGTCTTCCCACGACGAGCGTGGCAGCGCGAACATGCGCTCGCGTTCCTTGAACGAGACTTCGACGTCCGGGGTCGGGTCCAGGAAGATATGGCGGTGGTCGAACGCCGCCACCAGTTTCAGCTGGCGCGACCGCAGCACGCCGTTGCCGAACACGTCGCCCGACATGTCGCCCACGCCGGTCATCGTGATCGGATTGTTGGCCAGGTCGTGGCCCAGTTCATAGAAGTGGCGCTTGACCGCCTCGAACGCGCCCTTGGCGGTGATGCCCATCTTCTTGTGGTCGTAGCCGTTCGAGCCGCCCGACGCGAACGCGTCGCCCAGCCAGAAGCCGCGCTGCACGGCGATGCTGTTGGCGATGTCCGAGAACGTCGCGGTGCCCTTGTCGGCTGCCACCACCAGATACGGGTCGTCGCCGTCGTGGCGCGCGGTTGCTTCCGGTGGCACGATCTCGCCGCGCACGCGGTTGTCGGTCACTTCCAGCAGGCTGGCGATGAACAGGCGGTAGACGGCTTCGCCTTCCGCCGCCACCACGTCGCGGGCGGCATCCTTCGGCATCTGCTTGCAGACGAAACCGCCCTTGGAACCGGCCGGCACGATGACCGCGTTCTTGACCATCTGCGCCTTCACCAGGCCGAGCACCTCGGTGCGGTAGTCTTCCATGCGGTCCGACCAGCGCAGACCGCCGCGGGCGACCGGGCCGCCGCGCAGGTGCACGCCCTCGAAGCGGCGCGAGAACACGTAGATCTCGCGGAACGGACGCGGTTCCGGCACCAGCGCCAGGTTGCTGGTGTCGAGCTTGAAGATGATCTTTTCGCCACGCTTTTCCTCACTCCCCTGGAAGTAATTGGTGCGCACCGTCGCCATCACCAGGTCGACCAGTGCCGCCATGATTTCCTCGGTATCGGCGTGGTTGACCGCGGCCAGGCCGGCTTTCAGCTCGGCCAGCTTGCCGGCCGCGGCGTCGCGCTCCCCGGCGCTCGCGGCCGGATTGAAGCGCTGGGTAAAGCCGTCGACCAGCTCCTTGACCAGGCCGGCGCGCAGGCGCAGGGTTTCGGCCATGTAGCGGGTCGAGAACTTGCTGCCGGCCTGGCGCCAGTAGCTGATATAGGCACGGACCAGCTGCACTTCGCGCAGCGACAGGCCGCCTTCGATGGCCAGGCCGTTCAGGCGGCCGTCTTCGGCCGAATCGTTGAACAGGGCCGCGAACAGTTCCTCGGCGACCTCGGCGATGCCAGGCTGCGCCAGCTTGGCGGCGGATTCGGCATCGACGATCAGGCTGGTGACGAAGTGGCGCGTGCCGTCGTTGGTCGTGATGGCGAAGGCCTGCTCGCGGTCGATCGCGATGCCGGCGTTCTGCAGCGCCGGCAGGATGCGCGACAGCGAGGGCACGCTGCCGGTCGAGTACAGGCGGATCGACGCACCGGCGGCGGCCTGGCTCTCGATGCGCACCGAAACGTGGTCCGGCTGGCCGTTGTTCAGCAGCGCGCACAGGTCGCGGAAGGCGACTTCCGGATCGGTCGAGGCGACGTAGTTGACCGGCAGCGTCGGCATCATCTTGCGCAGCGCGTTGCGGGTCGGGACGTCTTCGATGTCTTCGGTCAGCAGCGTGTAGCGGTCGTGCCAGCCGTCCAGCACCGACAGCAGCGGCTTCTGGATGTCGGTTTCGAGGTCGAGCGGATTGCGCGCGGCCTGGGCGATCAGGTAGACGCGGGCCAGCGGGCCGTCGGCCACCAGGGTCTGCGAGCGCACGTCGATCGCGCCCGAGCTGTCCTTCAGCGCCTGCGCCAGGGCGGCAACCACGGCGGCGCTGTAGCGCTCGCGCGGCAGGTAGACCAGCACGTTCAGGTGGCGCGCATACACGTCGCGCCGCGCAAAGACTTTCGCGCGCGGCTGCTTGTACAGCGAGACCACGGCGCTGCAGACCTGGGCCAGCCATTCGGGATCGGCTTCCAGCGCTTCGGTGCGCGGCAGCGATTCCAGGATCTCGATGAATTTCTCGGCGCGGAAGCCTTCCTGGCGCACGCCGGCGATGCCGAGCACCTTGGCCACGCGGCCGCGTGCGAACGGCAGGCGCGCCAGCGGGGTCGCCGTGGCGGCGCGGGTGAACAGGCCGACGAAGCAGTGCTCGCCGACGGTGTTGCCCTGGGTGTCGGTGGCGCGCACGCCGATGAAGTCGAGCGGCTGGTCGCGGTGCAGGGTGCCGGCCACGTCGGCCTTGACGATCGACAGCGTCTCTTCGCGACGCGACAGGATCTCGAAATCGCCCGGGATGTTCTGCAGGCTGGTAGCGTAGACAGGGTGCGTCGTATCCTGCAGCACGCCGATGCGGCTCGGGATATCGCGTTCCAGTTCGCGCACGCCCGGCTTGACGAAGTAATAGGCGTAGCCGAAGGGCTCGAAGCCTTCGTTCTTGGCCCATTCCAGGAAGGCGGCGACTTCCTGGCCCGAAGGCGTGCCCTGGTCACTGGCGGCGGCCACGGCGGTCATGCGGTCGCGCATGGCGACGGCGTCGCGGTGCACCACGGCGGCGTCGCGCGCCACCATCTGCAGGCGCTCGACCAGCGCGTTCAGCTCGTCCGCCGGCAGGTCTTCGGCCAGCAGGCACAGGACGTAGGATTCCAGCGGCGCGCCGGCTTCGCCGACGGCGGCGACGGCGCCATTGGCATCGCGGCGGACCGGCAGCACGGCATTCATCACGCCCGCGGCGACCACGCGCTGGCGGCGCAGCGCCATCACGAAGGAATCGACCAGGTAGGGCATGTCCTCGTTCAGGATCAGCAGGGCGGTCGACATGCCGCAGCGCCCGTCGGTGTAGCGCATCCGGGCGATCTGGCAACCCGGCACGCTACGCTGCGCCACCTGGGTGAAGCCATCCTGCAGGATGGCGGCCAGGCTGTCTGGCGCGACGCCGGCCAGGTCCTCGTCGTCGAGGGCGCCGAGCCAGGCGCTGATCAGCGCGCCGACCTGTCCGGCGTCGCCTGCGGGTTTGTTCTCCGCATTTTTCTCGTTAACCAGCGCCAGCGTACGGGTACGCAGGTCCTGCGGCATGTCTTTGTTCATTTACATCTCCATTGCGATTGTGTAGACCCGCGCCGCTGCGGCTCGTGGCTGCGCGTTGCCAGGCTTTTATTCGAGCGGGGTTGTCCCGTCCAGATGCCAATTAAAACATGTCCCCGTGCTGCCGGGGCGGTGCTGCTGAATCTCTTACGCCAGGTCGTACAGACCCGGCAAGCCGAGGACGCCTTCCAGCGCCTCCAGCGCCTGCGCGCATTCCAGCGCCAGCTGCGGGTCGGCCAGGTCCTTCGGCTCGAGGCGGTCGCGGTAGTGGCGCTCGACCCAGGGCACCAGGCGCGCATACAGGTCCTCGGTCATGATCACGCCCTGGTGCATGGCGGCCGCCTCGGCGTCGGTCAGGCTGACGCGCAGGCGCAGGCAGGCCGGCCCGCCGCCGTTGCGCATGCTCTGGCGCAGGTCGAATTCGATCAGTTCGTCGATCGGGCCTTGACCCGACGTCGCGCCACCGCCGACCAGGCCGTCCAGGTAGCGCGCCACGCTGGCGTTCTCGCGGCATTCGTGCGGCACCACCAGCGCCATGCGGCCGTCCGGCTTGGACAGCAGCTGGCTGTTGAACAGGTAGCTGGCCACGGCGTCGGCCAGCGGCACCGCGCCGCCGTCCACCCGCACCGCATGCAGGTCGGTGTCGACATTCGCCAGCGCGCGGCGCAAGGCATCCAGCGTGGCCGCTTCGTCGGCAAAGGCCTGCTCGTGGTAGAACAGCACGTTGCCGTTGCCGACCGCGATCACGTCGTTGTGGAACACGCCCTGGTCGATCACGTCCGGGTTCTGGGCCGCGAACACGGTGCGCGCCGGATCGAGGCCGTGCAGGCGCGCGATCGCCTGCGAGGCTTCCAGGGTCTGGCGCGCCGGGTATTTTTTCGGACTCGGTGCGGACGGGTCGAACTCGACGCGGCCATACACGAAGAACTCGACGCCGGCGGCGCCGTGGGCGCTGGCAAAGCGCGTGTGGTTGGCCGCCCCCTCGTCGCCGAAGGCGGGGGTGGAAGGCAGCGGGTCGTGCACCACGAAGCGCTCGGGGTCGGCGAACAGCGCGCGCAGCGTGCGGGTCGACTGGATGTGTTCCTCGGCGCGGTGCAGCTTGTTGTTCAGGTTGGCCGCGGTGAAGTGCACGCGGCCGTCCGCGCTGTCGGCCGAGGGGCTGACGGTGGCGGCATTCGCGGTCCACATCGGCGAGGCCGAATAGGCGCAGGCCAGGATCACCGGCGCTTCGCGCCAGGCATGGGCCAGCACGTCGGCGTCCGTCCCGGAAAAGCCGAGCTGGCGCAGCAGGCGGAAGTTCGGACGCGCCTGCGGCGGCAGCACCGCCTGGGCGAAGCCGCGCGCGGCCAGTGCCCGCATCTTGGCCAGCCCCTGCAGGGCGGCCTGGCGCGGATTCGACGCGCTCTTGACGTTGTTGAAGGAGGCGACGTTGCCGAACGAGAGGCCGGCATAGTTGTGCGACGGGCCGACCAGGCCGTCGAAGTTGAATTCGCGGGCGTTGTACATTAGAAGCTGAGTCCCGGGGAAAGTTTGGCCGGCATCTCGAGCGCGGCGTTTTCGATCGAGGCGACCGGGTAGGCGCAGTAATCGGCGGCATAGTAGGCGCTCGGGCGGTGGTTGCCCGACTTGCCGACGCCGCCGAACGGGGCCGAGCTGGCCGCGCCGGTGGTCGGGCGGTTCCAGTTGAGCACGCCGGCGCGCGCCTTGACGGCGAAGCGCTTCCACAGGTCTTGCGACGGCGACAGCAGCGCCGCGGCCAGGCCGAACTGGGTGGCGTTGGCGGCGCGGATGGCGGCGTCGAAGTCGTTCACGCGGATCACCTGCAGCAGCGGCCCGAACCACTCTTCGTCGGGAATGCCTTGCGCGTCGGTGACGTCGACGATGCCTGCGGTGACGAAGCCGGCATTCGGATCCGGCTGGCGCATGCGCAGCAGGACCTTGCCGCCCTGCTCTTCCATCATGGACTGCGCGTCGACCAGGCGCGCAGCCACGGCGCTCGAGACCACCGGCCCCATGAAGGGCTGCGGATCGGCGTTCGACGGGCCGACGACCAGCTTGCCGGCCACCTCGACCAGGCGCGCGATGAAGGCCTGGCCTGCCGGCGTGTCCTGCACCACCAGGCGGCGCGCGCAGGTGCAGCGCTGGCCGGCCGAAATAAAGGCCGACATCACGGTGTGGTGCACGGCGGCGTCCACCTCCTTGTCGTTGCCACCGATATCCCACACCACCAGCGGGTTGTTGCCGCCCATTTCCAGCGCCAGCATCTTGCCAGGCTGGCCGCCGAACTGTCGATGCAGCGCGGCGCCGGTCTGGCTGCTGCCGGTGAACAGCACGCCGTCGACCTCGGCCTGGCCCAGGGCGATGCCGGTATCGCGGCCGCCGTTGACCAGGTTCAGCACGCCCTGCGGCAGGCCGGCTTCGATCCACAGCTGCACCGTGCGCATGGCCGTGCGCGGCGCGTATTCGCTGGGCTTGAACACCAGCGTGTTGCCGGCGATCAGGGCCGGCACGATGTGGCCGTTCGGCAGGTGGCCGGGGAAGTTGTACGGGCCGAACACGGCGAACACGCCGTGCGGACGGTGGCGCAGCACGGCGTCGCCGTCCGCGACACGGCTAGCCGTTTCGCCGGTGCGCGCCGCATGCGACTGGACCGAGATGTCGACCTTGTTGGCCATGGTGGTGACTTCGGTCCGCGCTTCCCACAACGGCTTGCCGACTTCCTCGGCGATGATCGCGGCCAGGTCTTCGTTGTGCTCTTTCAGCAGGTCGCGGAAGCGCTGGCAGATCGCGATGCGCGCCTGCAGCGGGCGCAGCGCCCAGTCTTCGAACGCGTCGTGCGCGGCCTGCACGGCGCGCGCCACGTCTTCCTCGGTCGACGCGTTGCTGGTCCAGGTGCGGACGCCGCTGGAAGGATCGACGGTGACCAGTTCGGGACCACGCCCTTCGGTCCACTCGCCGTTGATGTAGTTCGACAGATTAGCCATGTACGTTCTTCCTTACATTGAGTGACAGCGTGCGCACCGGGTCGCCCGCCTGGCAATGCAGCAGTTGCAGTTCGCGCGCCGACAGGGCGACCTGGGTGCCCCCTGCGCAGGCTTGCGTCAGGATCATGCGGAAATCGTCGATGCGGGTGTTCGAGACCAGCGTCACGTCGCACTCGCGGTCGGACTGCACTGCGGGCTGGCCTTCGTCGGCCACGGTCAGCACGCTGTCGCGCACCGCGCGCAGCTCGGTCACGCGCCCCTGCAGCACCGGGCCGGCATCGAAGATGTCGACGTAACCTTCGTAGTGCATGCCCTCCTGCTCCAGCAGCCTGCGCGCCGGCTGCGTCGAGCGGTGCACCTGGCCGATGACTTGCTGGGCGTCGTCCGGCAGGTAGGCCACGTACAACGGCTGGCGCGGCATCAGCTCGGCGATGAAGGATTTCTTGCCGATCGCGGTCAGGCCGTCGACGTGGTTGAAATCCATCTTGAAGAAATGGCGGCCCAGGCCTTCGTAGAACGGCGAGGTGCCGTCCTCGGCCTGGTAGCCGCGCATCTCGGCGATGATCTTTTCGGTGAACAGGTGCTGGAACTGGGCGATGAACAGGAAGCGGCTTTTCGACAGCCACTTGCCGTTCGAGCCGGTGCGGTATTCCGGCATCAGGAACAGCGAGCACAGTTCGGTCGACCCGGTAAGGTCGTTCGACAGGTACAGCGTGTCCATGCGCGTGAACACGTTCAGTTCGCGGCTGTGGTGCACCAGGGTGCCGATGCGGTAGTTGTAGAACGGCTCCGTGAGGCCGACCGCGGCCTTGATCGCGCAGACGCCGGCAAGGCGTCCAGCGGCGGTGTCTTCCATTACGAACATGTAGTCGCGTTCTTCCGGCGGGATGGCCTGGGCGAACGAGGCCACCGCGATGTTCACGCGTTCGCCCAGCATGGCACGGTCCGGCTTCAGGGTGGTCATCCCGCTGCCGACCTGGCGCGCCATCTCGATCAGGGGGTCGATGTCGTCCAGGGTGATTGCGCGTATTACGAGCATGGTTGGAGTTCCTTCAGATACGCACGCAGATGACGTTGTCGCCCGGCGCCACGCCGAGCGCTTGCTGGGCCCAGGCCGGCAGGCACAGGGCATCGACGCTTTCGGCCGGCGCGCAGGGCACGACGATGGCGCGGAAGTTGCGCTCGCTGCCGGCCACGGCGTAGGTGACCATCGTGTCCAGCCCGGCCGGCGCGGCCGGTCCGCGCGCCGGGGCCACCACGCGCCGCACCATGGCGCCCGAAAACGAGCGCAGCGCGTTCTTGTGGGCTTGCAGGATCGGGCCGCCGTCGAAGATGTCGACGTATTCGTCGGCCTCGAAGCCTTCTTCGGTGAGCAGGTCGAACGCCAGTTCGCCGTCCGGATGGATCTGGCCCATGGCCGCCTGCGCCGGTCCGGGCAGCAGCGGCACGTAGACCGGGTAATGCGGCATCAGCTCGACGATCAGGGTGCGGTTGCGGGCACCGCCGATGGTGCGTTCGGCGTCCAGGAAGTCCATCTTGAAGAACTTGCGTCCCAGGGCGTCCCAGAACGGCGACTGGCCTTCGTCGTCGGTGACGCCGGCCAGCGGCACGAAGAAACGGTCGCCGAAGCGGTGCGGCGCCAGCACCGCGTACAGCAGCCTGGCGCGCGACAGCAGGGCCGCTTCCTGGCCGGCGCTGTCGCGGTGGCGGATGGTGAAGCCGGACAGCTGCGAATACGCGGTGAGTTCCGAGCACAGGGTCAGCGCGTGCACGCTGTGGCTGATGTTCAGGTCGCGCGAGACCTGCTGGATCACGTCGTTGCGGAAGGCGAAATAGGTGCCGTTGGAGCCGGCCGAGGCATGGATGGCGGCGGTGCCGGCCAGTTCATGGCTCTCGATATGTTCGAGCACGAACAGGTAGGTTTCTTCGCTGGGAATGTCGACGTGGGCCGCGAACGAGGCGCACGAGCGCTCGATCAGCGTCGCGATCTTCTCGCGCGTGCGCGGCAGGGTATGCACTCCCGGCATGGAGTCCGCGAGCAGGGCCTCGAGGGCGCCGGCATCCGCGGGTTCGACCGGACGGACAAGGTACATGGGGGCTCCCGGAAGGCTGAAGAGATTGGCGCGGCGTGCGGGGCCGGATGGATCCAGCCGCGCACGCGCTTTGCTGATTGACTGATCAGCCGGCCAGGAAAGCGTCGGCGGCCGCGCGCATGATGCGGTCGGCGTCCTCGATCTGGGCGTCGGACACGATCAGCGACGGCGCCAGGCGCACCACGTCCGGACCCGCGATCAGCAGCATCAGGCCGAGCTTCTCGGCGACCTTGGTGTAGTCCTTGGAACGGCCCTTGTGGGCGTCGGCCATCGGCAGGCCGATCAGCAGGCCCTTGCCGCGGGCCTTGCCGAACAGCTGCGGGTAGTCGGCGACCAGCTTGTCCAGGTTGGCGAACACCTTGGCCGACGCGGTGCGCACGCGCTCGAGGAAGGCCGGCTGGTTGATCTGCTCGACCACCGCCAGGGCCACCGTGGTGGCCAGCGGGTTGCCGCCGTAGGTGGTGCCGTGCGAACCGACGGCGAAGTACTGGGCGATCTCGTTCGTGGTCAGCATGGCGCCGATCGGGTAACCGTTGCCCAGGGCCTTGGCCGAGGTCAGGATGTCCGGGGTCACGCCGGTGTTCATGTAATCGTAGAAGGTGCCGGTGCGGCCGACGCCGGACTGCACTTCGTCGAAGATCAGCAGGGCGCCGGTCTGGTCGCACAGCGCGCGCAGCGCCTGCAGGAAGGCCGGGTCGCCCGGGATCACGCCACCCTCGCCCTGGATCGGCTCGACGATCACGGCGGCGACATCATCCGAGATCGCGGCGCGCGCCGACTCGATGTCGTTGTAGTTGATGTGGTCGATGCTGGGGGGCAGCGGCTCGAAGCCTTCGGTGTACTTCGACTGGCCGCCGACCGAGACGGTGAACAGGGTGCGGCCGTGG
>JAKOOD010000459.1 GCA_022701635.1 Burkholderiaceae bacterium
CCTTCGTAGACCGTCCTCGCGGTCGACGCGTACGGCAGGCCGGGCGGCTCGCTGACCGGCAAGGCGTCCAGTTCGGCGCGCACCGCCACGTGGGGGCCGGGCAGGCCGCCACGCAGCACGCCGATCACCGCCGTGTGGGCCAGCCCGGTGTGCACCTCGAGACCGGCCTCGCGCAGCGCTCGTGCCACCAGCGCACCCGTGCGGAATTCGCGGTTACCCAGTTCCGGGTGCTGGTGGATGTCGTGGCGCCAGGCGACGATCTGGTCGTTCACGGCGGGCAGGGCGGCATCCAGGCGGGACAGGAGCGCTTCCTGGCCGTGGGCGTGGCCGGCGGCCAGCGCCGCGATCAATAGCAGGCGGCGCATGGCTCAGAACTTCACGCTGGCGCTCAAGCCGACGCTGCGGCCGTCGCCGAACAGTTGCGGCGTGTTGCCGTACGCCGGAATCAGCGACAGCTTCAGGTAAGTCTTGTCGGACGCATTGTGGACGTAGGCGGTGACGCTGTACTTGTCGCTCGCCGGCACGTACGTGGCGTCGAAGTTCAGCAGGGCGTAGCCCTCCTGCCACAGCAGGCTGCTGGTCTGGCGCGTGGCGCTGAAGTACTCGCGGCTGCGGTAGGTGACGTCGCCGCGCAGGCTCAGGCGGCCGTCGGCCAGCGCGATCCGGTAATCGACGCCGGCGTTCGCGGTGCGCCGCGGCGAGCGCGCGAAGGCGTTGCCGACCGCGGTCGGCGTATTGGCGAATTCGTCGAAGCGGGTGCGCAGCAGGCCGATGTTGGTATAGAAGCCCAGCTGCTCGGTCGGCTGCAGCTTGAGCTCCAGTTCCAGGCCCTGCGACTTGCCCTGGCCGGCGTTCGACAGCGTGGACACGGTGCCGCTGCCGGTGGCCGCCGGCGCCAGCGCGAATACCTGGATGTCCTTGTAGTCGTAGTGGAAGGCGGTGGCGTTGAAGATCACCGAGCGCTGCAGCCATTCGCTCTTGTAGCCCAGCTCATACGAGGTCAGGTACTCCGGCGTCACGGTATGGAAGGCGGCGTCGGTCAGCGCCGAGGTGGCGTAGCCGCCGGAGCGGAAGCCGCGCGCCACGCGGGCATACACGCGCGAACTCGGGCTGATGCGGTAGACCGGCGACACATCCCAGGTCGGCGCGCGCCAGGTGTTGGACACATCCTGGGTCAGATCGCGCTGTAATCCGGTGGTGCCGCGCGCCCACCAGGCGCCGAGGTCGGGGAAGGCCACGCCGTTGCCCGAGTAGCCGGCCAGGTCGAGCGATTTTTTCTCCTGGGTCCAGCGCAGCCCCGCGGTCAGGTCCAGATTGTCCGACAGCCGGTAAGTAACGCTGCCGAAGACGGCGGCGCTGCTTGTCTGCTGGCTGAAGATGTTGGTCTGGTACCTGGTCGCGGCGCTGCCCGGCAGCGTGGCATCGGACGAGGTCGAGCCCAGGTTTTCGCGGAACAGGTGCAGGCCGGCGATCCAGCTCAGCTGCTGCTGCGGCGAGGACGCCAGGCGCAGCTCCTGCGACCACTGGCCGCTCGCCAGCGTATTGCGCGAGCGCGCCAGCTCGGCGGCGGTATAGTCGCCGTCGCCGAACAGCGTGCGTTCCACGTGTTCGTAGGCGGTGATCGAGGTCAGGCTGGCGCCGCCGTCCAACTGCCAGCTGCCGGTGAGGCTGGCGCCGGCGGTCTTGACGGCGTCGCTGTTGTCGGCATTCAGGGCGACGCTGCGGTGGTCGGTGCCGGCCACCGCCCACGGGTTGCCGCCGCCGTGGTAATCGCGGCCGTGGACGTTGAGCAGCAGCTCGTCGCCGGGCGCGGTCTGGAACAGCAGCTGCGCGCGTACCGCATTGTCGTCGAAGCCGCCGAAGCGTCGGCCGCCGACGCGGTTGGTGATTTGGCTGTCGCCTTCCTCGTGGTACAGCGAGATGCGGGTGGCGATTTTGTCCGCCACCAGCGCGCCGCCGCCGGCACCTTCGACGATGCGGCTGTTGCGGTTGCCGAAGCCGAGCTTGGCGTAGCCGCCCGGCGTGAAATCCGGCCGTTTCGACAGGATGTTGATGGCGCCGCCGATCGTATTCTTGCCCCACAGCGTGCCCTGCGGGCCGCGCAGCACTTCCACGCGCGCCAGGTCGAACAGCGGCGTGCCCTGGCCGAACACGCTGTTGATATAGACATCGTCGATGTAGAAGCCGACCGGCGACAGCGAGGTGGTGGACGGGTCGTTGCTGCCGACACCGCGCAGGAACCAGCGTGGGCGCTCGCGGCCTTCGGTCGACTGGCCGGTGAAGTTGGGTACATAATGGGCGATGTCGTTGATGACGCGCAGTTCGTCGGCCTGCACGGTGTCGCCGCTGAGTGCCGTCACTGCCACCGGCGTTTGCTGGATGCCGGTGGCGCGGCGCGTCGCCGTCACCAGGACCTGCTGCACCTCGGCGCCATCGGCGGCATCGGCCACGGCATCTGCCGCGGGACCGGCTGCAAGGTCGTGTGGCGCGGGGGCCGCGGGATCGGCCCAGGCGGCGCCGATCAGGTTCAATGCCAGCGCCACGCCGACGACGATTGTTTTTTTCTGCAAAGCCATTCAATCACTCCCAAGTTGTGGATGCCGTCCGCGACGGTTTTATGGATGGGTATGCAATCGCCGTGCCAAAGAAATTACTGCTATTAATCAATGACTTATGAGTGAAAATGCGGGATGCGGTGGTGCGGCACCAGGGCGCTGGTGGTGAGATGGTGCCTGGCCACCACCCGGCGCCGGCACGGCGCTGCTTGTCGTTGAAATGCGCTGGTCCGGAACTTGCAATTGAAGCGGGACACTCACGACGAGAACAACATGACCGACACGATTTCCTTTGCCCGCTCACCCGTACCCACGCCGCTCGGCATCGCCGTCCACCTTGGCTGGCTGAGCGGCGAACACTCTTCAGACGGCATGGCCATCAAGTCGCTGCACGAGCTGCGTCCCGGTGAGCGTGCCCACAGCGAATACACCCTGCGCAATTCATTGCGCCAGGGCGGCAGCGTGCCGGCGATCTGGGCGCGCGGCTGCGGCGCCGACACGCGCGTGATCGGCCTGTCCTGGGTCGACGAATCGCAGCTGCTCATCACCCGCGCCGATGCCGGCATCGCGACCGTGCGCGACCTGCGCGGACGCCGCATCGGTCTGCCGTCGCGACCCTACGAGGCGATCGACATCTTTCGTGCCACCGCCTTGCGCGGGGTGTGCAATGCGCTGTTGTCCGAGGGCCTGGTGCTTAGCGAGGTGGAACTGGTCGACATCGCGGCGGCGCAGGTGCCGGTGTCGAGTGGCGGGGTACAGCCGGCGCCGCGCGAGCGCGCCCTGGCGCCGATGCTGTGGAACGACTATGCGGCCGAGTGCGTGGCGCTGTTGCGTGGCGACGTCGACGCCATCTACGTCAAGGGCGCGCAGGGGCTGGAAGCGGCGCATCTGATCGGTGCCCGCACCGTGATCGACATCGGCTTCCATCCGGATCCGATGATCCGGAATAACAACGGGACGCCGCGGCCGCTGACCGTGAGCGGCAGCGTGCTGGCCCAGCATCCCGACCTGGTGGCCGGTTTCCTGCAACTAGTGGCGCAGGCCGGCGACTGGGCGCGCAGCCATCCGGCCGAAACCTTGCACTACGTGAGCCAGGAGACGGCGTCGCCGGAAGAATGGGTGCACCGCGCCTACGGCGACAAGCTGCATCGCCACCTGGGCATCGACCTGCATCCGCAGTCGATCCAGGCGCTGGCGGCGTTCAAGGATTTCCTGCTCGAGTGGGGCTTCATCGCGCAGGATTTCGATGTGTGGGACTGGGTCGATGCGACGCCTTACAAACTGGTGACGTCGCGTTCGCGCTGAGACGCAGGTGGCACCGGTACCTGTCTCAGGCGCCGGTGTCGGTAGTGCGCTGGATCGCCTGGTGGATGCCGAATTGCGCGGTGCGCGCGCGGACGATGTTGCGGCTCAGGTCGAGCAGTTTCGAGGTCTGCACCTGATTGCCTTCACAATAGGCGTAGGCGCTGCGGAACACCGTTTCCTCGATGTGCTCCCAGAGACCGGGGCGGCCTTCCTGGAACAGCGCGGTAAGCGCCTGTTCCAGCGAGGGAGCAGGGCCCGTCCTGTTCAAGGCTGGCGCGCCGGACGGCAGCTGCGTGGGCGCAGCGGGCGCGGCCGGCGTGTCGGTATCGCCCCGCTTCATGGCCAGTGCGGGAAACTGCAGGTCGGCCGCCTCGACCCGGCTGTCGCGGCACACCAGCATCGCGTAATGGATCACGTTTTCCAGTTCGCGGATATTCCCCGGCCAGGCATGGGCCAGCATGCGCTGGCGCGCCTGCGCCGACAGTGCGGGCGGCGCGATGCGCAGGCGTTTCGCGTACTGGTCGAGGAAGTGGTGTGCCAGCGGCATGATATCGCCGGGCCGCTCGCGCAGCGGCGCCAGGGTCAGCCTGGCGACATTGAGCCGGTAATACAGGTCTTCGCGAAAGCGCCCGGCCTGCACCGCCGCTTCGAGATTGACGTTGGTGGCGGCAACCAGGCGCAGGTCGACCTTGCGCGGCTGGCGCGCGCCTACCCGCACCACCTCGCGCTCCTGCAGCACGCGCAGCAGCTTGACCTGCACCGAGGGCGGCAGGTCGCCGACTTCGTCGAGGAACAGCGTGCCGCCATGGGCCGCTTCGAACCAGCCCGGCTTGCTCGTCATCGCGCCGGTGAATGCGCCTTTTTCGTGGCCGAACAGCTCGCTTTCGATCAGGGTCTCGGACAGCGCGCCGCAGTTCACCGCGACGAAGGGCTGCGCTACCCGGGCGCTGAGCGTGTGCAGCAAGCGGGCGATCAATTCCTTGCCGGTGCCGCTCTCGCCGACGATGAGCGCGGTGGCATCGCTCGGCGCCACCAGCCGTACGCGGTCGAGCAGCAGGCGCGAAGCTGGATCTTCGAAGGTCAGCGCCTTGGCGCGGATCGAAATGGCGTGCCCGGGAACGTCGGGCAGGGTGAGAACGGGATTGCTCATTGTTTAAGTCTAGCAGCGGACGCGAAAGACGCGAACGACCGATTCCTCATAATGAATGTCAGTCTTTGGTGAGTGGACTTCAAG
>JAKOOD010000463.1 GCA_022701635.1 Burkholderiaceae bacterium
GAGCGTTGGGCGAGGGCGAAGACGCGGGTGAGGAGGTCGTGGTCTTGCATGGTGGGAGTAGACATCGATGAATCCTTATCAGGCGAATCGTCGCCCCTGCGCAGGCAGGGGCCCGGGTTCGCGGGTATGCCGACAACTTGGGTCCCTGCCTGCGCAGGGACGACGGATCAAGCACAAGCGCACATATCCATTACTTCGGAATCGACCCCTCTACACCCTGCACGTAGAAATTCATCCCGTGCACATCCTTGTCCGCCATCTGTGCCCCGGCCGCGACCCGCACCGCGCCCGACTGGTCCTTGATCGGTCCCTGGAAGGGCTTGAGCTTGCCGGCGACGATGTCGGCCTTCTTCTGCTCGAACAGCTTGGCGACGTCGGCCGGGATCGCGGCGTTCAGCGGCGACATCCTGACCATGCCTTCGTTCAGGCCGCCGCGCACTTCGCCGGTCTTCCAGGTGCCGGCCATGACGGCCTGGGCGGTCTTGGTATAGAAATCGCCCCAGTAGTTGGTGCTGGCGGTCAGGTGGGCCTTGGGCGCGAAGCGCGCCATGTCGGAATCCCAGCCGAAGGCGAACTTGCCCTTTTCCTGGGCCACCTGCAGCGTGGCCGGCGAGTCGGTGTTCTGGGTCAGCACGTCGGCGCCCTGGGCGAGCAGGGTCTCGGCGGCCTGGCGCTCCTTGGCCGGGTCGTACCAGCTGTTGATCCAGACGACCTTGGTCTTGATCTTCGGATTCACGCTCTGCGCGCCCAGCGTGTAGGCGTTGATGTTGCGCAGCACTTCCGGCACCGCGAACGAGCCGACGAAGCCGATCGTGCCGCTCTTGCTCATCTTGGCGGCGATCACGCCCTGCAGGTAGGTGCCTTCGTACTGGCGCGATTCGTACACGCCCATGTTCTTCGCCGTCTTGAAGCCGGTGGCGTGCTCGAAGATCACATTGGGAAAGGCCTTGGCGACCTTCTCGGTCGGGTTCATGAAGCCGAACGAGGTGGTGAAGATCAGCTTGTTGCCGTCGGCGGCCAGCTTGCGGATCACGCGCTCGGCGTCCGCGCCTTCCGGCACGTTCTCGACGTAGGTCGTCTTGACTTTGCCGGCCATCGACTTTTCCAGCGCCAGGCGGCCCTGCTCGTGGGCATAGGTCCAGCCGGCGTCGCCGACCGGGCCGACGTAGACGAAGGCGACCTTCAGCGGGTCGGCGGCGTGCGCGGGCAGGCCGGCGGTGACGGACAGGGCGGCGGCGACGGCCAGGGCGAACAGCGTGCGACGATTCATGGTGTTCCTCTTTCGGGTGTGAAGGTAGGGGAGACGACTGTGGGCGCTCGGAAGCGGCTCAGAAGTGGCTCAGAAGCGGCTCAGAAGTGATACTCCGCGCGCACCATCGGCGTCCTGGCGGTGGCGCCTGGCACGGTCTTCGACGGGTTGCCGAACTTGTTCTTCCAGTACTGGTATTCGATGCCCAGCTTGAAGGTGTTCTTGGCCGCGCCGACGGCCGGGCTCAGGTCGTACATCAGCTGCATGTCGACGTTGATCTCGACCGCGGTCGGGCCGCCGAATTCGTTGCGGCCCTTGGTGCCGATGTAGTTGGCATAGCCTTCGAAGGAGAGCGGAATGCCGAAGTCGAAGGGGATGCCCCAGGCCGCGCTCAGCATGGCGTGGTTGTCGTAGGTGTAGCGCGAGGTCGAGGTCTGGGTGAAGCCGTTGAAGGGGGCGTTGCTCTCGCGCAGGGCGTACAGGCCGACGTCGAGGAAGCCCGGCACGTCGAACATCAGGGTCGGACCGACCACCAGCATGCGCTTCTTGGAGTTGTAGCCGGCGTCGGTCTTGCTGTTGACGTCGAAGCCGAAGGTCGCGCCGACGCCGCGCACCGGACCGAAGGCCAGGTTGGCGCCGGTCACCTTGCCCAGGTCGACGGTGTTGCGGTACACCGCATATGCCTCGTGCGCGCCGCTGTCCGCGCCCACCGCCGACGGGTCGTTCTCGTCCGACAGCAGGAAGTCGACGCTGAAGAAGTTCTTGCCGTACTTGTAGCCGCTGACGTGGCTGAAGTTGACGACGTGCTTGCTGATGTCGTCGCTGTTGTAGGGCTCGGCGAATTTGGTGCCGTAGCGGTAGCTGAGCGAGGTGTCGCTCCAGTCGGCGGCGTGGGCGGCGACGGCGCCGCTGGCGAGCAGGGCGGCCAGGGCGGTGCGGGCAAACGGGTGAGGCTTCATGCAGGTCCCTTTCAGATTGGTGTAATAGATATAGGTATGGCGAGACACGAAACACGGCGGCATGCGATCGCATGCAATCCGGGTGCGGGTTGCATGCAATCTTCAGCTTGTGTGGTTAGCAAATAGCGGGCCAGACCGCGGAGCCCGTACCGCGCAGCGCGCCCGTACTCTGGCGGCTTGCGCCGTATCGCTGCTCGCCTTGCTGCGGCGCACCACCAACGCCCGCCGCATGCCCTGCATTCGCCGCCCTGCGCGCTGTCGTGGTGCAAGTGCATCCAATCTTAACTCGGGTTGTATCCAATCTGTTCCAGGATGCGCTGCCTCTCAGCAGCCGGCCAGGGCTTCGGCCAGGTTGACCTTGCGTTCCGGCGCATCCAGCTGCAGGCGCGCTTCGATCTCGAGCAGGTGGTGCTCGATCAGCGCCACCGCCTGCTCGGCCTTGCCTTGTTCGATCAGCGCCAGCAAGTCGCCGTGCTCGTCGTTGCCGCACATCGGCGCGCCCGGCGTTTCATACAAGGCGATGATCAGCGAGCAGCGCGACACCAGCTCGCCCATGAAGCGCTGCAGTACCGCGTTGCCCGACAGTTCCGCCAGCAGCAGGTGGAATTCGCCGCCCAGGCGGATCCAGCCGGCGCGGTCGCCACTGTGGCGCGCCTG
>JAKOOD010000482.1 GCA_022701635.1 Burkholderiaceae bacterium
CGCGCGATCCGCAGCGCTTGTTCGGATTCGGCCGGCGCATAGCCGAGGCCATACTCCCGATGGATCGCGCCGAGCAGGAAGTTCGCGCTCGTGCAAACGGGGCGGAGCGTGGCGCTGCCTCTGTCGCCGACCTCGACCAGCACGTAGGCGGGCGATGTCGACATGTCCGCGATGGCGGCCTCGTAGCTCGCCTGCGACTGCACCGGTGCCGGCGAGGGAGCGGCCATCGCGCCGGCGTGGAGGAACATGCCAAGCGTGGCCAGCGCGAAAAATTTTTTCATCAGGGGCAGCGGGTCGGGGATTTGCATGATGTCTGCCACTGCAATCTACCACTTGCAGCCGGTGCCGGTCACCGCATCCTTGGCCAGCGGGATCACCGCCAGCAGGCCCAGGCCGGAATAGGCGCTCTTGCAGTCCGGACGGCGGGCGCGCTCGATGGCGCGTTCGAGGCGATCGTCGCGCTGCAGCGGCGGGTCGGGTTTCACGCGGGCGACCAGGCCGTCCTTGCGGTGCTTGTCGATCAGGCGCGCGGTGGCGCGGGCGGCTTTCATGTCAAGGTGCGGCGCGGAATCGCCTGCGCCGGCATCCGCGGCGGCGGATTCGGCGGCAACGGAGGCCGCATCCACCGCGCCGGAGGTGGCGGCGGGTTCGTGGCCGATCGTGGCCGCCGATTCGGCAGGCGTGGCGGCGGTACGCGCGTTCGCCGCAGCGGGGGCGGATGCAGACGGCGCCGGACGGCTGCGCGCCGGGCGAGCCGCCGCCGCCGCCGCCGTTTTCGGCGCCCTCGCGCTGGCAGCCGGCACCTCGACCGTCACCGGCGCCTTCGCCTGCGGTTTGGGCGGCACCAGCACGAAGCGCATGGGCGCCGGTGGCGCGACATCCGGCGCCGGCGCATGCGCCTGCCAGGCGTGCACCAACCAGGCCAGCACGCAGGCGTGGACCAGCAGGCTGATACCCCAGCCGAACCAGGCGCCACCAGGACGCGCCGGCAGGGGTGGACAAATTGACGTTGTCATGCGAACGATTCTATCCCGCCCGCATGCGCCCAAGATACTCGGAATGTAACGGCGACGGAATGTCACGCCAGGCGCCGGATGTCATCAAAATGACATATGCACTTTCTAAAATGATAAATTGGCGAACCTGACCATTTCATCCTGACGACCCGTATGTCCCGACCTTCCTGGATCCACCCCACGCTGTCCCTGTTCACCTGCGCCGCGCTGCTGGCGCCGGCCGTCCAACCCGCCCACGCGGCCCCGAAATCCGCCCCGGCGCTGGTCGAGGCCGCGGCCCCGAAGCTGGTCGTGGTGATGGTCATCGACGGCCTGCCCGCCGAGCAGCTGCAGCGCTACCGCGGCCAGTTCGGCCAGGGCGGGCTGCGCCGCCTGATGGAGCAGGGCGCCTCGTTCACGAATGCGCACCAGGCGCACGGCGTGACGGTGACGGCGATCGGCCACACCGCGGTACTGAGCGGCGCCTATCCGTACCGCCACGGCATCATCGGCAACAACTGGATCGACCCGAATGGGAAGCTGGTCTATTGCACCGAGGACGCACGCTACAAGTACATCGGCGAGGAAACCGAGGAACACGACGGCACCTCGCCGGCCAAGCTGCGCGTGGATACCCTGGGCGACCAGCTGCGCTACGCCAGCGGCAACCGCAGCAAGGTGGTGACGGTGTCCGGCAAGGACCGCGGCGCCATCCTCCTGGCCGGCAAGACCGGGACCGCCTACATGTACATGGACAAGACCGGCGACTTCGCCAGCTCCACCTATTACATGCAGCAGCATCCGGCCTGGGTCGAGCGCTTCAAGGCGGCCAAGCCCCAGGACCGCTACTACGCCAAGTCGTGGAAGCCGCTGCTGCCGGACGCCGCGTATGCGGACGACGCCCCCGATCCGGCGCCCAGCCTGAAAAGCCCGAACCGCTTCCCGTTCACCTTCTACAGCGAGAGCGGGCAGCCGTCGGCCGATTATTATGGGCGCCTGAAGACCAGCCCCGCGGTCGACGAGCTGACGCTGGACTTCGCACGCGCCGCCGTCGAAGGCGAGAACCTCGGCGGCAATGCCAGTGGCGCCACCGACCTGCTGGGCATCAGCCTGTCGGGCCACGATTACGTCAACCACGCCTACGGCCCCGAAAGCCGCATGTCGCACGATCACCTGCAGCAGATCGACCGCCGCATCGCCGAGTTCTTCAACTACCTCGATAAACGCATCGGCATGGACAACGTGCTGGTGGTGCTGACCGCCGACCATGGCTTCGCCAACACCGCCGAGTTCTCGCAGGGCCGTCACATCGACGCCGCGCGCATCGATCCCAAGCCGCTGCGCGCCAGGCTGGAGGCGGCGCTGGCCGAGCGTTTCCGCGTCGCCGGCCTGGTGAAAAACGCCTACCTGCCGGAGATCTACCTCGACTACGACGCGATCGAGCGCAACAAGCTGGCGCGGCGCGAGGTCGAAGACGCCGCCGCGCGCTTCCTGCTGGCCCAGCCCGGCATCGCCGACGTGTTCACGCGATCCCAGCTGGAGCAGGGCGTGGCGGCGAAGTCGCGCGTGGGCACGCTGATGCAACGCGCCTGGAACCGCGAACTGTCGGGCGACCTGATGGTGGTCACGGCGCCCTACACCTCCTTCGGCAGCGGCGACAGCGGCGCCACCCACGGCACGCCCTACAACTACGACAGCAACGTGCCGCTGCTGATCATGGGCGGACGCTGGATCCGTCCCGGCGCGCAGGCCCAGTACACCGAGGTGGTCGACATTGCGCCGACCCTGGCCCAGATCCTGCACCTGCGTCCGCCGGCAGCCGCCGAGGGCCGCGTGCTGACCGAAGCGCTGCGCTGAGGCGACGATGGGGAACGATGAGAATCCGGCCGGCCCTCAAACGCGCGCCCCCGGGCTCGCGTCTGGCCGCTATACTGGCGGCTACGTTTTCTCGGACAGACCCATGTACGCAGCAGTCGACCTCGGTTCCAACAGTTTCCGGCTCCACATCGGCGAGGCCGTCGCCGGCCAGATCCATATCGTGCGCACCGCGCGCGACCCGATCCGCCTCGCCGCCGGCCTCGGGCCGGACAACATGCTGAGCCAGGAGGCGATGGACACCGCGGTGCGCTGCCTGCGCGACTTCAGCGCCATCCTGCGCCAGCACCGGCTGGACGCGGTGCGGGTGGTGGCCACCAA
>JAKOOD010000498.1 GCA_022701635.1 Burkholderiaceae bacterium
TTCTTGTAGACCGACGCAAAGCGGATGTAGGCGATCTTGTCGAGGCGCTTGAGTTCCTGCATCACCAGCTCGCCGACATGGCCAGTATCGACTTCGCGGCGGCCGCTGGTCAGCAGTTTTTCTTCGATCGAGGCGCAGGCGGCGTCGATCGCCTCGGCCGAGACCGGACGCTTGCGCAAGGCCAGGCGCAGGCTGCCGCGCAGCTTGCCGGACTCGTACTCGGTGCGGCTGCCGTCCTTCTTGACGATGATCGGCATCGACAGTTCGATGCGTTCGTAGGTCGTGAACCGCTTGTCGCATTGGGCGCAGCGGCGCCGGCGCCGGATGGCATCGCCCACCTCGGATACACGGGTATCGAGGACCTGGGTGTCTTCATGCTGACAGAACGGACATTTCATGGGCGCCGCAAATTGACTGAATACTGCTGTAAAAACGGCGCCCGAAGGCGCCTGTGGAACGCGAAGCTTAGGCTTCGTAGACCGGGTACTTGTCGGTCAACTGCTTGACCTCAAGCTTCACGCGCTCGATGGTCGCGGCGTCGTGCGGGTTGTCCAGCACGTCGGCGATCAGGTGGCCGACCTTCTTCGCGTCGTCTTCCTTGAAGCCGCGCGTGGTGAAGGCCGGGCTGCCCAGGCGGATGCCCGAGGTGACGAAGGGCTTCTGCGGATCGTTCGGGATGCCGTTCTTGTTGCAGGTCATGTGGGCCTGGCCCAGGATGGCTTCCGCTTCCTTGCCGGTGAGGCCCTTGGCGCGCAGGTCGACCAGCATCACGTGCGATTCGGTACGGCCCGACACGATGCGCAGGCCGCGCTCGGTCAGGGTATCGGCCAGCACCTTGGCGTTCTTGACCACCTGCTGCTGGTAAGCCTTGAATTCCGGCGACTGCGCTTCCTTGAAGGCGACCGCCTTACCGGCGATCACGTGCATCAGCGGACCGCCCTGGATGCCCGGGAAGATCGCCGAGTTGATGGCCTTTTCGTGCTCGGCCTTCATCAGGATGATGCCGCCGCGCGGGCCGCGCAGCGATTTGTGGGTGGTCGAGGTCACGAAGTCGGCGTACGGCACCGGGTTCGGGTACTCGCCGGCGGCGATCAGGCCGGCGTAGTGGGCCATGTCGACCATGAAGTAGGCGCCGACTTCCTTGGCGATGCGGGCGAAGCGCTCGAAGTCAATGCGCAGCGCGAACGCCGAGGCGCCGGCGATGATCATCTTCGGCTTGTGCTCGCGCGCCAGGCGCTCCATGCCTTCGTAGTCGATGTCTTCCTGCTCGGTCAGGCCGTAGGAAACGACGTTGAACCATTTGCCCGACATGTTCAGCGCCATGCCGTGGGTCAGGTGGCCGCCCTCGGCCAGCGACATGCCCATGATGGTGTCGCCCGGCTTCAGCATGGCGAAGAACACGCCCTGGTTGGCCTGCGAGCCCGAATTCGGCTGGACGTTGGCGGCTTCGGCGCCGAACAGTTCCTTCAGGCGGTCGATCGCCAGCTGCTCGACGACGTCGACGTACTCGCAGCCACCGTAGTAGCGCTTGCCCGGGTAGCCTTCGGCGTACTTGTTGGTCAGCTGGGAGCCTTGTGCCTCCATGACGGCCGGGGACGTGTAATTCTCGGAAGCGATCAGCTCGATATGGTCTTGCTGGCGGCGATTTTCATTCTGGATGGCATTCCACAGATCCGGGTCAACCTTGGCGAGCGTGTGATCTTTTGCAAACATGAAAAAAACTCCAATCGATAAGAGGTCCAGGCAATGGACGCGCCCGATCCAGGCGGAGGCCGCGAACGGACAGGCGGACACGCGACGGACGCGCGATGCGACCCATTGATGGCTGCCCAGGCGAACGGCAAGACGGCATCCCACGTTCCCCGGTGGACGCCCACCTTCGCCGCGCGATCGCGCGGTTTTCGCCAGTTACGTGAGAAGTAACAGAGCTGCCGATTGTAAGTGATCTCACGGTTGGGAAGCAAGGAATGGCCATGAGGGCCCGGCAAGACTCATTCGCATGGCCATTTCGGCTACAATCCGGTGATTGTCTTTTCACCGCTTACCCACCCGGGGATCCAACCATGATCGTTTTCATCACCGGCGCATCGGCCGGCTTCGGCGCCGCGATGGCGCGCACCTTCGTCAAGAACGGCCATCAGGTGGTACTGGCGGCACGGCGCAAGGCGCGCCTGGAAGCGCTCGCCGCCGAGCTGGGCGAATCGGCACTGCCGGTCGAGATGGATGTCACCGACAAAACGTCGATCGAAGAAGCACTGTCGATGCTGCCGCAATCCTGGCGCCAGATCGACGTGCTAATCAACAATGCCGGCCTGGCCTTGAACACCAAGCCGGCGCACGAGGTGCCGCTGGCCGACTGGGAGACCATGATCGACACCAACGTCAAGGGCCTGGTGACCATGACCCACGCGCTGCTGCCGTCGATGGTCGAGCGCGGCAGCGGCCTGGTGATCAACCTGGGTTCGGTCGCCGGCCACTACCCTTACCCGGGCGGCAACGTGTATGGCGCCACCAAGGCCTTCGTCGAGCAGTTCACGCTGAACCTGCGCGCCGACCTGGTGGGCACCGGCGTTCGCGCCACCAACATCGCGCCGGGCCTGTGCGGTGGCACCGAATTCTCGAACGTGCGCCTGAAGGGCGACGACGCGGCCGCCGCCCAGGTCTACGAAGGCACCCAGCCGCTGACCGCCGACGACATCGCCGCGACCGCCTACTGGATCGCCACCCTGCCGCCGCACGTCAACATCAATTCCATCGAGATGATGCCGACCTGCCAGGGCTTCGCGCCATTCAACGTCAAGCGCAGCTGATCCGGCAATTCGGGGTCAGAGCACAATTCTTGCGGGCGTCGGTACAGCGCGGCACCGACGCCGTGCGTGGCGACGCCGGTAAGCGGTTTTCGTCAAAATATTCAGCAGGAATGTGCTCTGACCCCGAATCGCCCGTTTGTTTCGCTGGCCGCACATGTTGTGAGAAAGTGTTACAGTTGTTGGCTTGACATCCGGATGTCCCGTCTACTACTCCACATTTCACGCTGATAGCTATGTACGCCAGTGTACATATAGACAAGCAAATGGCGTAAAATGTTTCCCAATTTCATTTATGGCAGCTGAAATGCCTTCAGTTTTTACCTGGACGGTAAGGGTCTATTACGAAGACACCGATGCCGGCGGGATCGTTTATTACGCCAATTACCTGAAGTTCTTCGAACGGGCACGCACGGAATGGCTGCGTTCGCTCGGCATTCACCAGCAAGACCTGCTCAGCACCGAAGGCGCCGCCTTCGTCGTGCGCAGCGCCAGTGTCGAGTATCTCGGCGCGGCGCGCCTGGACGACGGCCTGACCCTGCGCCTGAACATCGAAAAACTCGGCCGTGCCTCGGTCCAGTTCGCCCAGCAAGCCTGGCGCGGCGACACCCTGCTGGCCAGCGCCAGCGTAAAAGTCGGCTGCGTCGACGCCGCCACGCTGCGTCCCCGTTCCATTCCTGACATCGCCGCTGATAAAATGCGGGCCGCCTGAACAACTCCTTTTGCATAAAGAGACCGCACACCGATGAACGCAGTCCCCGACCTTTCCTTCGTTGACCTGATCAGCCACGCCCACATCCTCGTCAAGCTGATCATGGCCCTGCTGTTCGGCGTCTCCGTGTTCAGCTGGACCTATATCTTCCGCAAGCTGTTCGCGCTGCGCGCCGCGCGCCGCCAGACCGAGCAGTTCGAGCGCAGCTTCTGGGCCGGCGGCAATTTGCACACGCTCCACCAGAGCGCCAGCAGCCAGCGCGACCAGAGCGGCCCACTGGCCCGCATCTTCGAAGCCGGCATGGGCGAATTCATCAAGGGCAAGCAGGCCGCGCGCGACTCGCTCGACGTCAACGCGGTGCTGGACGGCGCCCGCCGCGCGATGCGCGCCGCCTTCCACCGCGAACTCGATGCGCTCGACACCCACTTGAACTTCCTGGCCTCGGTCGGCTCGGTCTCGCCCTATATCGGCCTGCTGGGCACGGTCTGGGGCATCATGAACGCCTTCCGCGGTCTGGCCAGTGTGCAGCAGGCGACGCTGGCAACGGTCGCCCCCGGCATCGCCGAAGCGCTGATCGCCACCGCCATCGGCCTGTTCGCCGCGATCCCGGCCGTGGTCGCGTACAACCGCTTCACCCACGACATCGACCGCCTCGCGATCCGCTTCGAAAGCTTCGTCGAGGAATTCTCGAACATCCTGCAGCGCCAATCGCGCTGATCGCCGCGTCGAGGACTCACATGGCCTTCAACAGCAACTTGCGGAGCAGCCGCCGCAAGCTCAAATCGGAAATCAACGTCGTGCCCTACATCGACGTGATGCTGGTGCTGCTCATCATTTTCATGGCGGTGCCGCCATCCCAGAATCCGAGCGAGATCAACCTGCCGAGCGCCGAGCGCACCACCCAGCCGCCGAGCGACTACATCCAGATCGCCGTCAAGGAAAAGGGCGTGCTGTCGATCGGCATCGTCGGCAAGACCCCGCAGGGCCTGGAAGACGTGGCCGACCGCACCGCGCTGGTCGAGCGCCTGCGCGCCACCCACGAAGACCATCCCGACTATCCGGTGCTGATCTCGGGTGACCGCGAGAGTAAATACGACGACGTGATCCAGCTGATTTCGGAAGCCAAGAAGATGGGGATCAATCGCGTCGGCCTTGCGACAAAATGACGACCAAGCACGACACCGCCGGCTCGCCCTACCGGGTGCCGCCCGAACCGAAACGCTGGCCGTCGATCAGCCTGGCGGTGGGCGTGCACGCCCTGCTGCTGGCCTTCCTGTACATCGGCGTGAGCTGGCAGACCACCGCGCCGATCCAGGTCGAAGCCGAAGTCTGGGACATGAAGGTCCAGTCGGCCGCCCCGCCGCCGCCCGCGCCTGCCCCCGAACCGGAGCCTGAACCGGAACCCGTGACGCCACCGCCTGAACCCACGCCGCGCGCGGTCGAGCCGCCCCCGCCTCCGCCGGTCGCCAAGCCGGAGCCGGTCGCCAAGCCGCAACCGGTCGCCAAGCCTGAGCCGAAGACGCCGGATATCGCCCTTGAGCGCGAGAAAAAGCGCAAGGAAGAGCTGAAGCGCAAGCAGGCGCAGGAGGAAGAAGACCGCCTGGAACGCGAACGCGAACTGGCCGACCAGAAGCGCGCCGACGACAAGAAAGCCAAGGCCCTGGCCGAGAAGCAGGAACGCCAGCGCGAGGAGAAGGAGCGCAAGCTGGCCGAACAGAAGGAGCGCGACGCCGCCGAGAAGAAGGAACAGCTGGCGAAACAGGAACAGGCCAAGAAGGAAGAAGCGGAAAAGAAAAAGGCGGACAAGGAAAAGGCCGAGAAACTGGCCAAGGAAAAAGCCGCCAAGGACAAGGCAGCGAAAGAAAAAGCCGAAGCCGACCAGCTGGCCAAGCTCGCCAAGGCGACGCGTGACGCGGAAACCAAACGCATCACCGGCGGCGGCAATCCGGGCAGCACCGGCAGCGCCGAGAAGTCGACGGCGCCGCGTCTCGACGCCGGCTACCAGGCCGCGATCGCCGCCAAGATCAAGAGCAACGCGAACTACGCGGGCGACACCGACGTGGCGGGCAATCCGACCGTCAGCTTCAAGGTCGAGCAATTGCCGACCGGTGAAGTGGTATCGGTCAGGAAGGTCAAGAGCAGCGGCATTCCGGAGTTCGACGACGCCGTGGAACGCAGTATTAACAAATCGTCACCACTACCGAAGAAGAAAGATGGTACGGTAGAGCGCTCTCTTTCAGTCAACTTCCACATGAAGGACCTGAACTGAAATGACTCGACCTTAACTTATCCGAGAGACTCATGAAGAAACTACATACCCTGCTGTTCTCGGCCAGCCTGCTGATGGGCGCGGCCGCACACGCCCAACTGAATGTCGAAATCGCCGGCGTGGGCGCGAACCAGATCCCGGTCGCGGTGGCCGCTTTTGCCGATGAATCGGTGGCGCCGGAACAGGTGTCCGCCATCATCCGCGCCGACCTGCAACGCAGCGGCGTATTCAAGGTCATCGACGCGCGCCAGACCATTTCGGACGGCGCCAGCGTCGACATGGCCGCCTTCAAGGCCAGCGGCGCCGACGCGCTGGTGGTGGGCTCGGTCAAGCGTACCGCCGACGGCCGCTTCGAAGTCCGCTACAAGCTGTACGACACGGTCAAGAAGAGCCAGCTGTCGCAGCTGGGCGATACCGTCAGCCCGCGCAACACCCGCCTCGAAGCGCACCGCATCGCCGACGACGTCTACGAAAAGCTGACCGGCAGCCGCGGCATCTTCTCGACCCGCATCGCCTACGTGAAGGAAAACCGCGCCGGCCGCGACTACCAGCTGGTGGTGGCCGATGCCGACGGCGAAGGCGAACAGATCGCCGCGCACGGCAAGGAGCCGATCATCTCGCCGGCCTGGTCGCCGGACGGCACCAAGGTCGCCTACGTGTCCTTCGAACTGCGCAAGCCGGTGATCTACGTGCAGAACCTGGTGACCGGCCAGCGCACCGTGGTCGCCAATGAGCGCGGCAGCAACTCGGCCCCGTCCTGGTCGCCCGACGGCACCAAGCTGGCGCTGGCGCTGTCGAAGACCGGCAATACCCAGATCTTCATCGTGAACGCCGACGGCAGCGGCATGCGCCGCCTGTCCAACAGCAACGGCATCGACACCGAGCCGCAGTTCTCGGCCGACGGCCAGAGCATCTACTTCACGAGCGACCGCAGCGGCGGACCGCAAATCTACAAGATGAGCGTGGGCGGTGGCCAGGCCACCCGCGTCACGTTCAAGGGCAGCTACAACATCAGTCCTCGTGTATCCTCCGACGGCAAGACGCTGGCGTGGATTTCGCAACGCGAAGGGGGTTTCTCCCTGTATGCGATGGACCTCGCGAGCGGCCAGGAACTGCGCCTGGCCGACGGGGCTTCCGAACCGAGTTTTTCGCCGAACGGCAAGTACATCATGTATGCGACCAAGGGCGGCGGTCGCGTCGCATTGGCCGTGGTATCGGTCGATGGACGCGTCAAGCAGCGCTTGACGACCCAGGCGGGAAATATCCGGGAGCCCAGCTGGGGCCCGTTTATGAAGTAAAGAAGTAAATATTTTTTGACCAGGAGAAAAACCCCATGAGCAACTTCAAGAGTGTAGCTTTCATCGCGTCGGCAGCCGCCCTGCTGTCGGCGTGCTCGTCGACCCCGAAACTGCAGGAAACCCCGGTTGTCGAAAAACCGCCGGTCGCCAACACCGCCCCGCCGGCCGACACCAGCCGTGACATCCGTCCGGTCGAAACCGGCAACGTCGATCCGCTGAACGACCCGAAAGGCGTCCTGGCGAACCGCAGCGTGTATTTCGACTTCGACAGCTACGTCGTCCGTGACGACGGCAAGCCGGTCGTCGAAAACCACTCGGCGTTCCTGACCAAGAACAAGCAGCGCCACATCCTGATCCAGGGTAACACCGACGATCGCGGCGGCACCGAGTACAACCTGGCCCTGGGCCAGAAGCGCGCCGAAGCCGTGCGCAAGTCGATGGCCGCCCTGGGCGTGGCCGACAGCCAGATGGAAGCCGTCTCGCTGGGCGAAGAAAAGCCGAAGGCAACCGGTTCGGGCGAATCCGTCTGGGCCGAGAACCGTCGTGCCGACATCGTCTACCAGTAATCGGACAATCCTTCGCGGCCTATCCTCGGCCGCTGGGGCGCCCCCGGCTGATTGACAGCGGGGCGGGAAGCGGTGCAGACTGCTTCCCGCCCCGTTTCTCCATGAAAGACTCGAAGATGATCACACTGTCCCCGTTCCGCCTCGCGGCCGTTGCCCTCGCCCTGGCTGCCTGGATGCCCCTGCAGGCGAGCGCCGGCATTCTCGACGACGACGAAGCCCGCCGCGCCATCCTCGACCTGCGCGCCAAGGTCGACGCCATGTCCCGCGACCTCAGCGCCCGCGTCGACACCAAGGCCGACAAGAACGTCACGGTCGACATGCTGAACCAGCACGAACAGACGATGCGCGAAATCGCCGCCCTGCGCGGCCAGATCGAAGTGCTGGGCAACCAGATCGCCATGGCCCAGAAAGGCCAGAAAGACCTGTACGCCGACCTCGACGCCCGCATCAAGAAGCTCGAACCGCGCCAGGAAACCATCGACGGCCAGACCGCCGAAGTGCTGCCGACCGAAAAACAGGCCTACGATGCAGCCTACGCCCGCTTCACCTCGGCCGACTACGCCGGCGCCATCAGCGCCTTCCAGGACTTCGTGCGCCGTTTCCCGACCTCGGCCTACGCCCCGAACGCCCAGTACTGGCTCGGCAACGCCTATTACATGCAGCGCGACTACAAGAACGCGATCGCCGCCCAGGAAGCCGTGCTGAGCAACTACGGCACCAGCCCGAAAGCGCCGGACTCGATGCTGAACATCGCCAGCAACTACGCCGAACTGAAGGACCTGAAAAACGCCAAGAAGACCCTGCAGCAGTTGGTCAAGAAATACCCCGACACCAATGCGGCCCAGGCGGCCAAGGACCGGCTGGCAGCGCTAAAGTGACTGGTGCGTGATCCGTTTTCATGCTGAGCCGGTTCATGAACGTTTGACAGCCCTGCGGATCGGCACTATAATCTTGCTTCTTTCGGGTCGTTAGCTCAGCTGGTAGAGCAGCGGACTTTTAATCCGTTGGTCGCAGGTTCGAATCCCGCACGGCCTACCACGAATTCAGTAGCAGCATTGAAGGCATCATGAGTGATCATGGTGCCTTTTTTGTTT
>JAKOOD010000509.1 GCA_022701635.1 Burkholderiaceae bacterium
CTGCGCAACAAGCACACCGTGCTGATCGACACCATCGGCATGTCGCAGCGCGACCAGATGGTGACCGAGCAGGTGGCGATGCTGACCGACAGCGGCGCCAACGTGCAGCGCCTGCTGTGCCTGAACGCGACCGCGACCAACGAAACCCTGAACGAAGTGGTGCGTGCCTACCAGGGCAGCGGCCTGGCCGGCTGCATCATGACCAAGATGGACGAAGCCGCCTCGATCGGCAACGTGCTGGACGCGATCATCCGCAACAAGCTGAACCTGCATTACATCTCCAACGGCCAGCGCGTGCCGGAAGACCTGCACCTGGCCGACCGCGCGATGCTGGTCGATCGCGCCTTCCGCAGCAAGCGCGACGCCGCTTCGCAGTTGGCCGATGCCGACCTGGCGCCGCTGATGTCCGGCCTGGGCAACCTGAACAACGACCGTTCGCTGCGCGAGGTGTATGTTGGCTAGTTTCGACTTTGACCAGGCCGAAGGCCTGCGCCGGATGCTGGCCGGCCCCAAGCCGCGTATCGTGACGTTCCTTTCCGCCACGCCCCAGGACGACAAGGGCGCCATGCTGGTCAACCTGGGCGCCTCGCTGGCCCAGTCCGGCAACGACGTGATGATCGTCGACGCCTGCGCGCGCGACTACGGCGTGGCCCGGCGCCTCGGCGTCGACCACGGCGCCAGCCTGCTGCAGGTGGCGCGCCAGGAGTGCGCGCTGAACCAGGTGATCCATGCGGTGCCGCAGGGCTTTTCGGTGGTATCGATGGGCAGTGCGCCGCGGACCCACGACGATGCGCGCCGCCTGGCCAACACCTTCGACGTGCTGGTCAAGCAGTCGGCCGGCAGCATCGTCATCGTCGACGGCGAGTTCCCGGCGGACGGCGCATTCCCGGTGCCGGTCATGGCGTCGTCGGAGATCGTGGTGCAGGTCTCCACCAGCGCGATGTCGATCACGAATGCCTACGCACTGGTCAAGCGGCTGTCGCAGCACCTGGGACGGCGTCCCTTCGGTATCCTGGTCACCGGCGCAACCGAAGCCGAGGCGAAAGTGGTATACGATAATATGGCATCTGCGGCAACTCGTTACTTGGCGGTAAGCTTGAGCTCGATGGGCTCGGTACCGGCCGACGAATACCTGCAGCGCGCGGCGCGCCTCGGCCGCGCCGTGGTCGACGCTTTCCCGCTGGCGGGCGCGTCGGTGGCGTTCCGGCGCCTGGCCGGACGCTTCGCAGGATCGGGTGCGGGCGCGGGCATGGGTGCGCAGGGCAGGGCCGCGTGAGCGGCGGGATCAACCTATCATCGAATTCAATGTACACGGTCAAAGGGAAAGCGGACAAAAATACTTTGCTGACGGAGCACATGCCGTTGGTGAAGCGTCTCGCCCACCAGATGAAGGCCAAGCTGCCGCCGTCCGTCGAGGTCGATGACCTGATCCAGGCCGGCATGATCGGCCTGCTGGACGCGATCCAGCGCTACGAGGAAAACCACGGCGCCCAGTTCGAGACCTATGCGGTGCTGCGCATCCGCGGCGCCATGCTTGACGAACTGCGCAGCAGCGACTGGATGCCGCGCTCGACGCGCCAGAACATGCGCAAGGTCGAGGCCGCGATGAATGCGCTGCAGCAGCAGCTGGGCCGCCCGCCGAGCGAGTCGGAAGTGGCGAAGTCGATGAAGCTGTCGCTGGAGGATTACCAGGACATGCTGGGCGATTCCGGCGGCCACCAGCTGCTGTACTACGAGGATTTCCACAGCGGCGACGGCGACGAGGGCAGCGACAGCTTCCTCGACCGCTATGCCGTCGACGACGCCGATCCGCTGCGCGCGCTGCTCGATACCGACTTCCGCCAGGCCGTGATCGACGCCATCGACAACCTGCCGCCGCGCGAGAAGATGCTGATGGGCCTGTACTACGAGGAAGAGCTGAACCTGAAGGAAATCGGCGCCGTCATGGGCGTGTCGGAATCGCGCGTCTCGCAGCTGCATACCCAGGCCGTGGCGCGCATGCGTGCCTACCTGAAGGAGCTGGCGTGGACCTGAGCAGCCTGCTCGGTCTGGCGCTGGCGCTGGCCGGCATCTTCGTCGGCCATGCGCTCGATGGCGGCAAGATGTCCTCGCTGGTGCAGCCGGCCGCGTTCGCGATCGTGGTGGTCGGCACCTTCGGCGCGGTGCTGCTGCAATCCAAGCGCAAGGCCTTCATGCGCGGTGTGCGCATGCTGCGCTGGGTGTTCGCGCCGCCGGCCGACCGCCGGCCCCAGCTGGCGCGCGAGATCCACCTGTGGAGCCTGTCGGCACGGCGCGACGGCCTGCTGTCGCTGGAACAGTACATGGCCAAGGCCGACCCCTTCATCCAGAAGGGCTTGCGGCTGGTGGTCGACGGCATCCAGCCGGATAAGCTGCGCAGCCTGATGTACACCGAGATCAACAACTACGAATTCCGCGAACGGCAAGCCGCGCGCATCTGGGAATCGGCGGCCGGCTATGCGCCCACGGTCGGCATCCTGGGCGCCGTGCTCGGCCTGATCCACGTGATGGAAAACCTGAGCGACCCGTCGCGCCTGGGCGCCGGCATCGCGGTCGCCTTCGTGTCCACCGTGTACGGCGTCGGCCTGGCCAACCTGTTCTTCTACCCGGTCGGCAACAAGATCAAGGGCATCGTCACCGAGCGCGTGGCCGAGTACGAGATCCTGACCGACGTCTTCCACGACATGGCCACCGGCGACTACACGCGCGTGATCGAAGAGCGCGTGGCCTGCCTGCTGTCCGAACACTGAGCGCGGCACCCACCATGCCGCGCCGCAAACGCTACCAGGAAGACGACGAGAACCACGAGCGCTGGCTGATTTCCTACGCCGACTTCATCACGCTGCTGTTCGCCTTCTTCGTCGTGATGTATGCGGTCTCGGTGGTCAACGTCGGCAAGTACACGGTGCTGTCGGAAGCGCTGGGCGACGCCTTCGGCGGCCGCGGCGCGGCGACCCGGCCCAACACCCAGGTCGAGCTGGAGGCGCTGCCGCTGTCGAACATCATCGCGCACAAGCGCCTTGAAGCGGCCAAGCGCGACCGCGAGCGCCTCGACCTGCTGGCGCGCAAGCTCGACAGCGTGCTGGCACCGCTGGTCCGCAGCGGTAAGGTGCGCGTCACCCGCAATGCGCGCGGCATCACCATCGACATCAACGCCAGCATCCTGTTCATGGAAGGCGACGCCGGCCTCACCGGTCGCGCGCGCGACACCCTGCAGGCGGTGGCGCAATTGCTCAAGGACGATCCGCACGCGATCGAGGTCGAGGGCCACACCGACGACGCGCCGATCGCGAATGCCGCTTTTCCGTCCAACTGGGAACTGTCGGCGGTGCGTGCCAGCACCGTGGTGCGCCTGTTCGTCGACAACGGCGTGGCCGAGCGCCGCCTGGCGGCGGTGGGGCGCGGCGCCAACCGGCCGCTGGCGCCGAACGACGATGCGCTGGGACGGGCGCGCAACCGGCGGGTGGCGGTAACCATCCTGGCGGGCAGCACCGTCGAATAATCTGTTCCCGCAGAGCGGTGCGCCTGCGCGCCTGCGCTTGCGTTAATCTGCAGTGACCCGCGCACGCATCGCACCCCCATGGACCCAGAAAAACGAAGCCCGGCCGGGCCGTCCTCCGTTCTCGAGGCCGGCTTGCCGTTCCCCGTGGTCGGCATCGGCGCCTCGGCCGGCGGTCATGCCGCCCTGACGACGCTGCTGCAGAACATGCCGCCCCATCCCGGCATCGCGCTGGTGGTGATCCTGCACCTCGCGGCGGAAGAACCGAGCGCGGCCGACAAGGTGCTGCAGCGCGCCACCCGGATGCCGGTGGTGCAGGTGGCGCATACCATGCCGATCCTGCCCGACCACGTCTACGTGATCCCGCCCGACCGCAGCCTTGCCATGCACGACGGCCGCCTGGTGCTCGATCAGCTCGAGCGCAGCCGCGGGGGGCCGGTGGCGATCGACCTGTTCCTGCGCACGCTGGCGACGGCGCACAAGGAGCGCGCCGTCGGCGTGGTGTTGTCCGGCATGGGTTCGGACGGCACCGCCGGCCTGGCCTGTATCAAGGAAATGGGCGGCGCCACGATCGTCCAGCTGCCGAGCGACGCCGAATACGTCGGCATGCCGCGCTCGGCCATCGAGGCCGGCATGGCCGATTTCGTGCTGGCGGCGAGCACCATCCCGGCCAAGCTGGCCGAGCTGCGCGAGCTCGCCAGCACCATCCGCAGCCGCGCCCTGCACGGCCAGGCGCTCGACGGTATGCCGCTCGACCTGGGATCGTGGCCCGAACACACGCTGGGCGAGGTGCTGGAGGTGCTGCGCGAGCGCACCGGCCACGATTTCGCCCACTACCGGCGGCCCACGCTGCTGCGCCGGCTGGAGCGGCGGCTGCAGGTGCGCGGCATGCCCGACCTGGCCGCCTATCGCGAGGTGCTGCGGCGCGATTCGAGCGAGCCGCGCGCGCTGCTGAAGGACCTGCTGATCGGCGTCACCAGCTTCTACCGCGATCCCGAGGCCTTCGAAGCGCTCGAGCGGCTGGCGCTGCCGGCCCTGTTCGCGCCCGGCCGGCCGGCGCCGCGCGCCTGGGTGGCGGCCTGCTCGAGCGGCGAGGAAGCCTGGACGGTGGCGATGCTGCTGGCCGACCAGGCCGCGCGCAGCGGGCAAGGGCAGGCCTGGCAGGTGTTCGGGTCCGACCTCGACGAGCACGCGATCGACGTCGCGCGCGCCGCCACGTATCCGGCCTCGATCGCCGAATCGGTCCCGGTGGCGCAGCTGCAGCGCCACTTCACGCTGGAAGCCGGGGTATACAAGGTGCGCAAGGCGCTGCGCGACCAGGTGCTGTTCACGCGCCACAACCTGCTGCACGAGCCGGCATTTTCGCGGCTCGACCTGATCAGTTGCCGCAATTTGCTGATCTACCTGAACCTGGACATGCACCGCCAGCTGCTGAAGCAGTTCCACTTCGCGCTGAACCCGGGCGGCATCCTGATGCTGGGCAGCGCCGAGTCGGCCGAGGCGGCAGCCCACCTGTTCGAGCCGGTCGACACGGGGCAGAAGATCTATCGCGCGCGTCCAGCGGCGGTGGCGCGTACACGCGCCCTACCGTTCGTGCGGGCGGCGCAGGCGGTGCCGGCACCGGACGGGCCGGCCGCCGTGGAGGCCGACAGCGGCGCGCCGGCGTGGATGCAGCGGCGCGGGCGCCTGTTCTCGTTTGCCGAGATCCACCTGCACAAGGCGGCCGAACTGGCGCCGCCCAGCATCCTGCTGAACGCGGACGCCGACATCGTCCACGTTTCGGAACGGGCCGCGCGCTTCCTGCGCCCCGGCGGCGGCGAGCCGACCCGCGAACTGGCGGCGCTGGTGCTGCCGCCGCTGCAGCTGGCATTGCGCGCCGCGCTGTTCCAGGCGCGCCGCAGCGGACGCCAGGCCGCCAGCGGCCCGGTGAGGTACGAGGGCGGGGATGGCATCCATGCGGTCGACATGCAGGTGCTGCCGTTCCGCGATCCGCATGCCGAGGGAGAATTGCTGCTGGTCAAGTTCCACGAACCGCCGCCGGACGCGGCGGGCAACGCGGATGTGGCCGCGGCGCAGGCGCCGCTCGAGGACGGTGCCCTGTTGCGCCAGCTCGACGAGGAGCTGCGCCACGCGCGCCGGCAACTGCAGGACACGATCGAGCAGACCGAGGTGTCGAGCGGCGACATGCGCATCCAGGCCGAGGAAATGCAGACCACGATCGAGGAATTGCGCGCCGGCGCCGGCGAACTCGAGCGCGGCCGCATGGAACTGCTGTCGGCCAACCAGGAGCTGACGGCCGACAACCGCGAATTGCGCCGCCGTGCCCAGGAGAGCAGCAAGGCGCACGACGACCTGGCCAACCTGGTCGCCTCCAGCGGCGTGGCCACCATCTTCCTCGACCGCGACATGCGCATCCTGCGCTTCACGCCGCGCATCGCCGATTTCTTCAACGTGCGGCCGTCCGACGTCGGCCGGCCGCTGCTGCACATCACCAACCGGCTCGACTACCCGCGCCTGGCCGAGGATGCGGCGGCGGTGTTCGGCACCCTGCAGGCGCTGGAGCGCGAGGTGCGCGGCAAGGACGGGCGCGACTACATCGTGCGCGTGCACCCGTACCGCACCACCACCGATCGCATCGAGGGCGCGGTGATGAGCTTCTTCGACATCACCAGCCGCCGCGCCGCCGAGGACGCCTTGCGCGCCAGCGAAGCGCGGCTGTCCTCCGTGTTCGACAGCCTGCCGCTCGGGGCCTGCGTGATCAAGGCGGACGGCGTGATGCGGATGTCGAACCGGGCCATGCACCGTTACCTGCCGACCGGCATCATGCCCTCGCGCGACCGCGCGCGCGGCGACCGCTGGCGTGCCTGGCACGCCGACGGGCAGCCCCTCGCGTTCGCGGACTTTCCCGGCGCCCGCGCGCTGCGCGGCGAACGCGTGGTACCCGGTATCGAGATGCTGTACCGGCAGGACGATGGCCGCGAGATCTGGACCCAGGTCGCCTCGGCGCCGGTCAGCGACGATACCGGGCGCTACACCGGCGAAGCGACCGTCGTCATCGCCGACATCGATGTCCTGAAGCGCGCCGAAGCGACCTTGCGCGAGAACGAAGACCGCCTGCGCAGCCTGATCGGCAGCCTGGCGCTGGCGCTGTGGGAAGCGGATGCGAATGGCATCGTGGTGGAAGATTCGCCGAGCTGGCGCGCCTACACCGGACAAACGCCGGCGGCATGGCTGGGCGAAGGCTGGCTGGATGCGGTCCACCCCGAAGACCGCGAGCGGGCCGCCAAGCAGTGGCGCGACGCCGTGGCGCGGCGCGGCGTGGTCGATGCCGTGTTCCGGCTGTCCCGGCCGGAAGGCGGCTGGCGCTGGACCCGGGTTCGTGCCGAACCGCTGTTCAACGTCGACGGCAGCGTGCGCAAGTGGGTCGGCATGAACATCGAGGCCGGGGCCGGCGTGGCTGGCGGCACATCGGCGCCGGCCGTGGCAAAATCGCTTCAACCCGACAGGAGCTGAC
>JAKOOD010000518.1 GCA_022701635.1 Burkholderiaceae bacterium
GTCACCAACGACCTGCGCGCGCAGGCTTTTGATCGGGTGCTGCGCCTGCCGGTGGCGCGCTTCCAGGAAGAATCGACCGGCAAGATCATCAATACCGTGGTCGGCGACGTGCGCCAGGTGGTCGACATGATCAACTCGGTGTTCCTGTCCTTCGTGCGCGACGTGCTGGTCGTGGTCGGTCTGCTCGGTTCGCTGCTGTGGATGAACTGGTGGTTGACCCTGATCGCGATCGTGGTGGTGCCGTTGACGGCCGTGATCGTGCGCACCACCAGCAAGCGCCTGCGCCACCTGAACCGCGAAAACCAGCGCGTGACCGCCGAGATGACGCAAGTCGTCGAGGAAGCCGTGCGCGGCCACCAGGTGGTGCGCGTGTTTTCCGGCGAAGCCCACGAAAACCACCGCTTCTGGCAGCGCAGCGAAGCCATGCGCGGCTTCTGGCAGCGCATGACGGTGGCCTTCGCCGCCACCACCCCGGTGACCCAGATCGCCACCTCGCTGGCGCTGTCGCTGGTGGTGGTGCTGGCGCTGCAGGCCGGCATGAGTACCGGCGAATTCACCAGCTTCGTTACGATGATGCTGATGCTGCTGACGCCGCTGAAGGCGCTGGCCGAAGTCAACGGCCCGATGCAGCGCGGCATCGCCGCCGCCGAGACCGTGTTCGAGCTGGTCGACGCGCCGGGCGAGCACGACCCCGGCACCCGCACGCTCGACCGCGCCCAGGGTCACGTGCGCTTCGAGAACGTCAAGTTCCGCTACCCGGGCGCGCTGGCGCCGGCGCTGGACGGCGTCACGCTCGACGTCAAGGCGGGCCAGACCATCGCGCTGGTCGGCATGTCGGGCGGCGGCAAGTCGACCTTCGTGAACATGGTCACGCGCTTCTACGAGCCGGAATCGGGCCGCATCCTGCTCGACGGCGTGCCCTACCAGGACATCAGGATGGCTTCGCTGCGCGCCCAGCTGGCGCTGGTCAGCCAGAACGTGGTGTTGTTCGACGACACCCTGCGCGCCAACATCGCCTACGGCGCCGGGCGCGTCGACGAGACGCGCCTGATGGCGGCGGTGCGCGCGGCGCACCTGAGCGACGTGGTGGAGCGGCTGCCGGAAGGCGTCGACACCCGCATCGGCGAGAACGGCATGCGCCTGTCCGGCGGCCAGCGCCAGCGCGTGGCGATCGCGCGCGCGATCTACAAGGACGCGCCGATCCTGATCCTCGACGAAGCCACGTCCGCGCTCGACAACGAGTCCGAGCGCGCGGTGCAGGCCGCGCTCGAGACGCTGATGGCCGGGCGCACCACCTTCGTCATCGCGCACCGCCTGTCGACCATCGAAGGCGCCGACCGCATCGTCGTGATGGAGCTCGGCCGCATTGTCGAGCAGGGCACGCACGACGAGCTGCTGGCGCTGGGCGGCTCGTACGCCAACCTGTACCGCCTGCAGTTCGCGACCCTGGCGGAGGAGTCATGAAGCGGTCCTGGATATGGACAATGCGCGCACCCTGGTAATTTCGCCGAACTGGATCGGCGATGCCGTGATGGCGCAGCCGCTGCTGCGCCTGCTCAAGCGCGCGCGGCCGGAGCGCGCCATCGACGTGCTGGCGCCGCCGCAGGTGGTGCCGGTGTGGCGCCGCATCCAGGAAGCCGACGACATCCTGGCCACGCCGTTCCGCCACCGCGCGCTGCAGCTCGGCGAACGCTTGCGCTATGCGCGCCTGCTGGAGCGGCGCGGCTACCGCGATGCCTACGTCCTGCCGAACACCCTCAAATACGCATTGATCCCCTGGCTGGCGCGGATTCCCCACCGCATCGGCTACAAGGGCGAATCGCGCTACGGCATCGTCAACGTGATGCACCACGACGAACGCCCGCAGCGCTCGATGGTGCCGTTCTACGCCGCGCTGTCGCGCGAACCCGGCCTGCCGCTGCACGATCCGCGCTGGGAAGCGATGCGGCCGCGCCTGGTGGTGGCCGGCGAAGAAACCGAGCGGGTCGCCGCGCGCCTCGCCGTCGACCTCGGGCGGCCGCTGATCGCCTTTGCCCCCGGCGCCGAATTCGGCAGCGCCAAGCGCTGGCCGCCGGCCTATTACGGCGCGCTGGCGCGCCAGGTCGTGCGCGCGCTGCCCGGCGCCCAGATCGCGCTGATGGGATCGCCCAACGACCACGACACCTGCAAGCAGGTGCAGGCCTGTGCGGGCCAGGCCGGCGCCGGCATGCTCAACCTGTCGGGCCAGACCTCGCTCGACGACGCCATCACGCTGCTGGCCCAGGCCACCGCGGTGGTCGCCAATGACTCCGGCCTGCTGCACGTGGCCTCGGCGCTGAACCGGCCGGTGGTCGCGCTGTACGGCTCGACCGACCCGGACTATGCGCCGCCGCTGTCCGACCTGGCGCGCACGGTGTCGCTGCGGCTGCCGTGCGCGCCGTGCCGCCAGCGCGAATGCCCGCTGGGGCATCACGACTGCATGAACAAGATGGGTGTGGAACGGGTGTGGGAAGAGTTGGCGGCGGTGCTGCAAGCCGCCCGCGGCTAAGAGCGCCTAACAAAACCTTCAGGGCAAGAGATGCGGCTTGCCGACGCATCGTCAAAGACAGTACGAATGGTCGGCGAGACGATGCAACGCCGCCCTGGCGGTTTTCTTAGGTGCTTTAACGCGCGCGCAAGCCTTTGCCGACGCTATCCGCCAGCTGCACCAGCACCTCGAACCGGCGCCGCGCTTCGGCCCGCTTTTTCGACGCAATCGCTTCCATGTCGGGTGCCGTCAGCGCCGCGCAATCGATCTCGTAATCGCCGTCGGTCCGTTTGCGGGCGCCCAGTTCTTCCCACAACCCGTCGTAGTCGGCCAGCACGCGTCCGTTGCGGATCGCCTTGTAGACCACGCGGTTGCGGTTCGAGACCAGCAGCACGCGCGCGCAGCCATAGTCGTGGGCCAGCTGGCGCACCAGGGCGATCATCAACTGCTTTGGACGCAGGCCGTGCAGTTCGCGGGTGGCGCCGCGGATCGCTTCGCGCGCATCGTCGGTCTTGCCGCCCTGGATGCAGCCGACGTGGATGTCGGGCACCGTGCCGCCGTCGCGCGGTGCGATGGTGAAGGCCACCGTGTACAGCAGCTTGTCGTCCTGGACCAGCTGCAGCACCATTTCGCCCTCGCGGTCGAACTGGGTCAGGGTACGCAGCTCGATGCGGTAGGCCAGGGCGCTGCGGCCCTGGACTTCGGCCAGCACGACCGGCGCCAGGCTGGCGCGCGCCGCCACCTGGCCGAGGCCGCGGCGGAAGATGAATTCGTAGTGGGCACGGATCGCCGCCAAGCGCTGGCGCGGGCCGAGCGCGTGGCTGCTGTAGGGGCGGTACACCTTGTACAGGAAGCGCGGGCAGCTGCGCACGTATTCGGAAAATGCAGGATGCGAATTCAGCAGCTGCAGCCAGCGAGGCGTCAGGCCGGGATGGAGCAAGGCGCGCAGTCGGATCTTGCCGAGTTCCCGCACAAACGCCAGCCGCGGTAATTGCGGCGGTACTGCCGAGCGTAGCGTGACCGAGGGCAGGGCCTGGGCAACCATGCGTTCGGCCCAGCCCGGTTCATCACGATACAGTTTCATGCAAGACTCTCCGTACACCGGTTTCGTTAAGTAACTCTGTGTAACACAGTGTAACGATGGAGATGCTTGCAGTAAATATATTGTTCCGTTACAAAACGGTAATGTAGAAAAAACGGCCTGAGTCTTGACAGAGCTCAGGCCGGCTGTTGTATTTACAGGAACAGGTCAGGTAATCAGGTGGCGTAATGCGCCGGTGCCGCTTCTTCCTTCTCGACAGTACGCTCGCCGACCTCACGTTCGTTCAGGTAACGCCCCAGCGCATCGCCGAAGGACGGCAGCAGCATGCCGCGCTCGCTCGAGAGGGCGCTGTAGGCCGGGCGCGGGGCGCGCTGGCCGAGCGCATCGCCGCCGACTTCCTCGAGCGTTGCGGGTTCGATACCGGCGGCGGCGCAGGCGCGGCGCGCCAGCTCGGCCCAGCTCATGGCCTCGCCGTTGGTGAGGTGCCAGACACCGGATTCCTTGTCGATCAGCAGGTCGAGGGCGACGTTGACCAGGTCCGGCACGTAGGTCGGCGACACCACCTGGTCGGCGCTGGCGGCGAACGGACGGCCGCTGCCGATCGCGTCCAGCGCCTGGCCGACGAAGTTGTGCTCGTCCCACGGGCCGAAGAAGGCACTGGTGCGGATGACCAAGGCTTGCGGATCGGAATCGAGTACGCGGCGCTCGGCCTCGGCCTTGCTGTGGCCATACACGCCCAGCG
The DNA here is from genome assembly GCA_022701635.1 of Burkholderiaceae bacterium. Lineage (GTDB taxonomy): Bacteria > Pseudomonadota > Gammaproteobacteria > Burkholderiales > Burkholderiaceae_D > Telluria > Telluria phyllosphaerae. Next base: position 4,291 of record JAKOOD010000518.1, read on the forward strand.
GCGCCACCTTGTCGGATTCGACGTACGGGCGGTCGGCGCTGCCGTCGAACACCAGGTCGCTCGAGAAGGTCATCAGGCGCACGCCATGGCGGATCGCGGCCAGGGCCAGCACGGTCGGGCCGTGGGTGTTCTCGCGCATGCAACGCTCGGCTTCTTCGCCCTCGGCGTCATCCACGCGCACGTAGCCGCCGGCGTTGATGACGGCCCATGGCTTGTAGCGAACGATTGCGGCCTCGACCGACGCCGGATCGGCAATGTCCATTTCCTGGCGCGTCAGCACGTGGTAGGCGAGATTGCGCCGTTCGCAGATGCGGGCGAAGGCGCGGCCCAGCGTGCCGGTGGCACCCGAGATCAGGATCGGCTGCGGGAAGGTCGAGCGGAAGGCGCCGCGGTCGGTGATGTCGGCCACCGCGGTACGGGTGGCGACCGGCTTGGCAAAGAAGCGGCCCGGACGGCGCCACCAGCCCTGGCCCTGCAGCACCGGGTGCGACAGCGGACGGCCGGTGGCCAGTTCGCGCATCATCGAGGCGACCGCGGTCGGACGCGGCTGCGGGCCGCGCACGTCGAACGGGCCGGGTTCATAGTAGCCGCGGCATTCGGTGACCAGGCAATTCCAGTCGTAGGAGCCGAGCAGGGCCCAGACCGTGACGGCGCGGACGTCGGCGCCGCTCTGCTGCACTTTCTTGGCGGCGTTCCAGATTTCGAGCAGCCAGCGCATCTGGTCTTCGCTGTTGGCGTCGATGTGGGCTTCGGTGATGGCGATCGGCAGGCCGTAGCGTTCCCAGGTTTCCTGCAGCAGTGGGCCGATGCCCGGGGTCGGCGTGGCCAGCACGCGCGGGCATTCGATGTCGGCGTGGGGCACGCCGCGGTATTGGGTGCGGCGGTTCTCCGGATAGCGTTCGATACGGTGGTCGAGCCAGCGTTCGCTGGTGGCATAGTAATTGACGCCCATGATGTCGGGCGGGCAGGCGTTGTCCTTGAACCAGAGCAGTTCTTCGGCGGTCGCTTCGGCCTCAAGCAGGTAGTTCCACAGCGCATGGTCCTGGTCGATCTTGCCGCACAACATATCCCAGCCGAGCCAGCGGCGTTCGTTGAAGAAATTGGCGAATTCGGCCATTTCCGGCGTGCCGTAGGTGCGCGACAAGTCGTCGGTCTGCACCAGCTTGGCGTCCGGGTTGACCTTGCGGATCTCGCGCATCGACAGCACGGTCGCCTTGCACTGGACGATCAGGGCGCGGATGAAAGTGGCTTCGCTGTTGCCGTGCGGGTACCACACGCCGTTCAGGCCGGAGAAACGGGCGGTCGTGCAGATTTCATTGACCGGCGTGTAATACTCGACCCAGGGATAGCGGCGCGCCACGGCGCCGGCATATTCGGCCAGCTTGTCGGGAAAATCCTCGGAGACCAGGCTCGTATGGCGCGGACCGCTGCCATGGTGGACCAGGCCGACGATGGGCGTGACGCCCAGTCGTTGCAGCGCGGGCAGGCGCTCGTCCGGCCAGGACCAGTCAGCCTTGTCGACCCCGTCAGGCGCGGTGCGTTCCCACAACACGGGGTAGCGGATCGCACGGATCCCGAGGGACGCAAAACGTTCGATGTCTTGCAGCCTTTCTGCGTGACCATTACGGTCCATCTGGGAGAAGTAATTGTCGCGTACGCGGTTGACGGTGCATTCGAGGCCGCCCCACAGCTGGAGCGAAGAGGTTGCTGGCTGGATAGGGTTGTTAAGATTCATGAGCGCTTCCTGCGTTTTAAATCGAAGCTTTACCTTAGTCGGCTGACACTGCTTCTTGTGTGAGCTACCGAACATATAAACGCGATTTAGGAGAAGTCCTACGTAATGTCAGCATTCGATAAGGGGATTCTATTTCTCTTGGGAATTCTTTTAACCGTCCGGCTTGACAGCGCAGGGCGATGACCCCATTTCAATGCAAGATGACAGCGGAAAGGAACAGAAGCATGTATATGGTGTATTGGACCCTGATCGAGGACGAGGCAAGCCGGCCCGAGGCGCAAGCCTTCGACACCACGGAGATGGTCGAGGCGATGAAGTTCATGGAAGGTTTGCGCAAGCGCCAGCGCGAGGGGGAGGGCGTGCGCTTCATCACGATGTGCTCGGAGCACCCGGATGTGGTCGGGCACCCCGGCGTGGATATAACGGGGCCGGATTACAACTGGAAGAAGCGGCGCAAGTAAATCAATACGTTCGTATGTCGTTCGTAGGGTGGGCACCCGGTGCCCACGCGAACGTTTGCGAGAAGCCGGCTTCCGCGCGGGCACGGGGTGCCCACCCTACGTCAGCGCGGCAGCTATTTCCTTGAGCGCGTGTTTGAATATCTTGCCGGTCGCCGCTGCTGGCAAGGCCTCCATCAGGACGATGCGTCCCGGCCGTTTATAGGGCGCCAGCCGTTCGGCCGCCCAGGCGCGCAACGCTTCCAGCGTCGGCGCACGTTGCGGAGCCGGCTGCACGAACGCCACCACCTCCTCGTTGCCGTCCGCCCCCGCCTTGCCGACCACGGCCGATTGCGTCACCCCCGGATGCGCGTTCAGCACCGTCTCGACTTCCAGCGGAAACACGTTGAAGCCGGAGCGGATGATCAGCTCCTTGGTGCGGCCGACGATGAACAGTGCCCCGTCGCCGTTGCCATCATCTTCGCGGCGCGCCATGTCGCCGCTGTTCAGCCAGCCGCCGGGGCGCAGCGCCGCTGCGGTCAGCAAAGGTTCGCGATAATAGCCGCGCATCACGTTCGGACCGCGCACCCACAGTTCGCCGGCCTCCCCGTCGGGCAGGTCGCGGCCGGCCTGGTCGACGATGCGCACTTCCACGCCCGGGATCGGCTGGCCGACCGCGGTGTCGGCACGCGGCGCGTCGAGGCGGGTCTGGCTGACCGTCGGCGCGGCTTCGCTCAAGCCATAACCGTTGTGCAGCGGCAGCCCGAGCAGGGCTTCGACGCGGCGCTTGAGGTCCGGATCGAGCGGCGAGCCGCCGGCGTAGGCAAAGCGCAGCCGCGACGGCAGGCGCGCGTTTCCTGCCAGCTCCAGCAGGCGCGCATACATGGCCGGCACCCCCTGCACGATGGTGAGGCCGTCGTCGCGGATCGCACGCAGCATCGCCTCCGGCGTGAAGCGCGGCGCCAGCTGCAGGCAGGCGCCGGCGCTCAGGGTTCCCAGCAGCACCGAGGTCAGGCCGTACACGTGCGAGATCGGCAGCACGCCCCAGGCACGGTCCTGCGGCGCCAGGCCGCGCAGGCGGCTCGACACGGCGGCCACGAACAGCAGGTTGCGATGGCTCAGCATCACGCCCTTGGGCTGGCCAGTGGTGCCGGTGGTGTAGACCAGCGCGGCAACCGTGTCGCCGGCCGCCGGATCACCGGCCGCCGGGTCGCCGCCGATCGCCTCCGGTTCGCAGGCTTCATGCAGCGGGCCGATCATCAGCTCGCCGTCGGCCTGTGCCCCGGCACGCGCCGCGTGCGCAGCCGCTTCCGGCGACATCGCCGCCGTGTACAGCGCCAGGCGCGCGCCGCAGTGAAGCTGGATGGCGTCGATCTCGGGCGCCGACAGGCGCGGGTTCAGGTTGACGATCCAGGCGCCCACGGTCGAGGCGGCAAAGATCAGCGCCACCTGGGCGCCGCAGTTTTCGCTGACCAGCAGCACGCGGTCGCCGGGCCGCACGCCGCGGCCGCGCAGCAGGGCGGCGTAGCGGTCGATCTCGGCGACCAGCGCCGCGTACGACAGCGTGCGCCCGTGCTCCGCATTGCCTTCGATGAGGGCCGGCGCGTCCGGGGTGCGCGCGGCCGCGGCGCGCGGGATGGCATCGATGCGTGCCGGCAGGGCTGCCAGCAAGGCCTGTAGGTCGATCATGGAATCCGTCGCTGGAACAAAAGGCGCACATCATACGCCTGCCGCGTCCACTCGCGCACGCCATGGTGGCGTCCCGTTTTTGCCAGCCATGGCACACTGACAAGATGAATCGAACCGATTTCTCTGCTGCGGTGCCACATCATCGGCCTGCGATGTCGGCGGCCAGCGCCGGCCTGACCCACGAAGTGGTGTCCATCGACGAGCGCGGCCGTCCATCCACGCTGCACATCCCGGCCGAGCGTCCGTTGACCGTGTACGTCGACAAGCGCGAACTGGTGACCCTGATGACGCTGGGCGGCGCGCCCGAGGCGCTGACCCTCGGCTACCTGCGCAACCAGCGCCTGGTGCGCGCGCTGGGCGACATCGTGTCGGTGCAGGTCGACTGGTCGGTCGACGCGGTGGCGGTGGTCACCCGCAACGGCATCGCCGACGTCGAGGCCCGCACCGCGAAAAAAGTGGTGACCACCGGCTGCGGCCAGGGCTCGGTGTTCGGCGGACTGATGGACGAAGTCGAGACGATCACGCTGCCCCCGGACGCGCGCCTGGCGCAGTCGGTGGTCTACCGCATCGTCGATACCATCCGCACCCAGCAGTCGGTCTATAAACAGGCGGGCTCGGTGCACGGCTGCGCGCTGTTCTCCAACAGCGGCGAACTGCTGTACTTCGTCGAAGACGTGGGGCGCCACAACGCGGTCGACGCCATCGCCGGCCTGATGTGGCTGGACGGCGTGGCCGGCGCCGACAAGGTGTTTTATACGACCGGCCGCCTGACCTCCGAAATGGTGATCAAGGGCGCCCAGATGGGCATCCCCTTCCTGCTGTCGCGCTCCGGCACCACCCAGATGGGGCACATGGTGGCCGGGAAGGTCGGCATGTCGCTGCTGGCGCGCTGCAGCGGCGCCCACTTCCTGCTGCTGGCCGGTGCCGAACGGCTGGTGTTCGAGCCGGGGCTGCTAGAACCGCTGAACGCGCCGCGGCGCGTCCCGGTGGCCTGAAATGGCACTGCCCCTGGTCGACGCCACCCTGCACGCCTTCAGGCTGCTGGTCACCGGCGACGCCGACCTGTGGCACATCATCTGGGTGTCGTTGAAGACCAGCGTGACCGGCCTGCTGCTGGCGGCGCCGCCGGCGGTACTGCTCGGCTACCTGATCGCGATGAACCGCTTCCGCGGCCGCCGCATCGTGATCTGGCTGGCGCAGGCGGCGCTGTCGCTGCCGACCGTCCTGATCGGCCTGCTGCTGTACCTGCTGCTGTCGCGGCGCGGGCCGCTGGGCGAACTGCAGTGGCTGTTCTCCCAGCCCGGCATCGTGTTCGGCCAGTGCGTGGTGGCGCTGCCGGTGCTGCTGGCGTTCACGCTGGCGGCGGTGCAGGGGCTCGATCCGCGCTACGCCGAAACGGCGGTGGCGCTGGGCGCTTCGCGCCGCCAGGTGATGTTGCGCGTGCTGTACGAGGGCCGCTTCGGCGTGATGGCGGCGGTGCTGTCCGGCTTCGGGCGCGTGATCTCGGAAGTCGGCTGCGCGCTGATGGTGGGCGGGAACATCGAAGGCCAGACCCGCACCAT
>JAKOOD010000561.1 GCA_022701635.1 Burkholderiaceae bacterium
TGGATTCATGCAATCGCCTTATTACTAATTCTTCTAATAAGGTCAGATAATCGCACTCATCACTCATATTGCAAACGAAGCATTCGTTATTTGCATAGATGATTCGGCTAATAAGATATTTACTAACCAAGTTACGAACTAAGCCAGGAGCTTGATCGCGACTGTTACGAGGGTCAGTGCCAGCAGGCCGCGCAGCAGGCGTTCGGGCACGATGCGCGCCGCCCACGCGCCGAGGGTGATGCCGGGCACCGAACCGATCAGCAGGGTCAGCAGCAGCATCCAGTTGATCGAACCCAGCCACCAGTGGCCGAACGCGGCGATGGCGGTCAGCGGCACCGCGTAGGCGATGTCGGTGCCGGCCACTTCGGCAGGGGTCAGCTTCGGATACAGCATCACCAGCAGCGTCGCGCCGATGGCGCCGGCGCCGATCGAGGAAATCGTGACCAGGGTGCCGAGCACGGCGCCCGATGCGATGGTGGCCGCGGCCAGGCTTCGGCCGTGCAGCTGGCGACCCGGCTTGGCGTTCACCCAGGCCATCATCCGGCCACGGAACAGGATGGCGACCACGGTCAGCAGGACCGAGACGGCGATCGAATAACGGATCAGCTGGCCGATTTCGGCACCGAGCGGACCGAAGTACTGCAGTGCCAGCGTCGCCAGCAGTGCAGCCGGCAGCGCGCCGAGGCACAGGCGGCGCACGATATCCCATTGCACGGTGCCGCGCGAACGGTGGGTAACGGTGCCTGCGCTCTTGGTGATGGAGGCGAATGCGAGGTCGGTGCCGACGGCAACCGACGGGTTAACGCCGAATAGCAAGGTCAGCAGCGGGGTCATCAGCGAGCCGCCACCGACACCGGTCATGCCAACCAACAAGCCTACTGCAAAACCCGAAACAATATAAGTGATGGACATTCATTACCCTCAGACTAGTGCCAAGGGTAAAGTGCCTCAACTGGAATCCAAACGACAGCTTCCTTATTTGCTTATGCAGGAAGCGTTTTTAGAATCATGCCAATGGAGACTTGAATGAAAGGTAGGGTGGGCACCCTGTGCCCACGCGGACGTCCGCACCATGCCGGCTTCCGCGTGGGCTCGGCGAGCCCACCCTGCGCTATCAACACACCAACGGTTATTTATTCGGCTGCGGCGTCAGGCGCAGATACGGCTTCGGCGCCTTGAAACCCTTAGGATATTTCTGCTGCAACTGCTCAGGATCCTGCACGGTCAGCGGGATGATGACGTCGTCGCCATCTTTCCAGTTGCCCGGCGTGGCCACGGTGTAGCCGTCGGTCAATTGCAGCGCATCGATCACGCGCAGCACTTCGTCGAAGTTGCGGCCGGTGCTCATCGGGTAGGTAATGATCAGGCGCACTTTCTTGGCCGGATCGATCACGAACAGCGAGCGCACCGTGGCGGTGGCCGACTGGTTCGGGTGGATCATGTCGTACAGGGCCGAGACCGATTTGTCGGCGTCGGCGATGATCGGGAAGCCGACCACGGTCTGCTGGGTTTCCTCGATGTCCTTGATCCAGGCGGCGTGCTGCTCGGCCGGGTCGACCGACAGCGCGATCGCCTTGACGTTGCGCTTGTCGAACTCCGGCTTCAGCTTGGCGGTCAGGCCCAGTTCGGTCGTGCACACCGGCGTGAAGTCGGCCGGGTGCGAGAACAGCACCACCCAGGAATCGCCTGCCCAATCGTGGAAACGGATACGGCCGATGGTGGAATCCTGCTCGAAATCAGGGGCGATGTCGCCCAGACGCAAGGTCATAATCTTCTCCTTAGATGTGGTTCTTTAAAAGAACCGGTTGTACAGCACCACGGCCCAGGTCGCGCCCGCCATCGTGATCGCCAGCGCCACCGCTGCGCTGCCGAGGTCCTTGGCAGCCTTGGACAGCGGATGGCGCTCGAGCGACACGCGGTCGACCACGGCCTCGATCGACGCGTTGATCAATTCGACCAGCAACACCAGACCCAGCACGGCGATCAGGGCGAGTTTCTGGAAGGCCGAGATCGGGAGCACCAGGGCGATCACGGTGGCCGGGACCGCCACCATCAGTTCCTGGCGAAACGCATGTTCGTGCCGCCACGCATGCCCTAAACCGTCGATCGAATACCGGAACGCGGACACGATCCGCTTCAGGCCGCCTTTACTCTTGAACTCGCTGCTGGATTGATCCATCGATATCGTTGTGCTGTGTGAGATCTGCATTATGCCCACACAGCTTGCCGATCACGCAACACTAATCTAAAGGCTTTACCAATTTTTTTCACATTATGGTATAAACTAAAGCAATATACCGCACTGCACCAACCACATCATGAAAATGGAAACCCCTGAACCGGCGAAGACTTCCATCCAAGTGATCGAGCGCATGGTCGCCCTGCTCGATGCGCTCGCCAGCTATCCCGACCCTGTCAGCCTCAAGGAACTGTCGCGGGTTTCGGGCCTGCACCCCTCGACGGCACACCGTATCCTGAACGACATGGTCGTGACGCGCTTCGTGGACCGGGTCGAACCCGGCACCTACCGCCTCGGGATGCGCCTGCTGGAACTGGGCAACGTGGTCAAGAGCCGCCTGTCGGTGCGCGAAGCCGCGGTCGATCTCATGCGTGCACTGCACAACAAGACGCGCCAGACCGTGAACCTGTCGGTGCGCCAAGGCGACGAGATCGTCTACATCGACCGTGCCTTCTCCGAACGCTCGGGCATGCAGGTGGTGCGCGCCATCGGCGGCCGCGGCCCGCTCCATCTCACCTCGACCGGCAAGCTGTTCCTGTCGGTGGACGAACCGAAAGCCACACGCGCCTACGCCACCCGCACCGGCCTGGCCGGCCACACCAAGAACTCGATCACCGACCTGGTGCGCCTGGAACGCGAACTGTCGCTGGTACGCGCCCGCGGCTATGCGCGCGACAACGAGGAACTGGAAGTGGGCGTGCGCTGCATGGCAGCCGGCATCCACGACGATAGCGGCAAGCTGGTGGCGGGATTGTCGATCTCGGCGCCGGCGGACCGGCTGCAGGAAGAGTGGCTGGAAGACCTGGTGAATACGGCGTCGCAGATTTCGACGACGCTGGGGCACCGGGTGGTGCCGGCGGTGTGAGAAGCGGCCCGCCACCACGTCGTTCCCGCGAAAGCGGGAACCCATGCTGAGCTTCCGAAGTTAGTTTTTCCGACAATACTGAAGTGCTTCCAGCTTACTGAATTCTGTTATTCAGTATGGTTTCCCGCTTTCGCGGGAACGACGGTCTTGCGCCCAGCTTTCTTATCGAACGTCCGGCGCAGCCGCCGAAGCCGACACCGTCACCGGCACCCCGGCCGCCCCCGCCGGCATCGTGGTCGGCTTCAAGGCCTCCAACCAGCGCCGCATGCGCCCGGCATCGGCAGTGCGCGACTGCTTGCCCTTCGAATCCAGGAACACCATGACCACGTTGCGGCCCTGGATCATCGCCTGCATCACCAGGCAGCGCCCTGCTTCGTTGATGAAGCCGGTCTTCTGCAAGCCGATGTTCCAGTCCGGCAGCGCCACCAGGTAATTGGTATTCGAATACTGCAGCGAGCGGTTGCCGGCCTGCACCACGTAGTTGGGATCGGTCGTGTACTGGCGCAGCAAGGGTTCCTGGTGCGCGGTCATGACCAGCCGCGCCAGGTCACGCGCGCTCGACACGTTCTGGCTCGACAAGCCGCTCGAATCCACATAATGCGTATCCTTCATGCCAAGTTCGCGCGCCTTGGCGTTCATCGCCGTGACAAAGGCCTCGATGCCGCCCGGGTAATTGCGGCCTAGCGCCGCGGCCGCGCGGTTTTCCGAACTCATTAGGGCAATGTGCAGCAGGTTGCCGCGCGTCATGCGGGTGCCGACGGCGAGGCGCGAACTGGTGTACTTGTGGCGATCGACCTCGGCGTCGGTGATGGTCAGCACTTCGTCGAGGTCCTGGTGCGCCTGCACCACCAGCAGGCCGGTCATCAGCTTGGTGATCGAGGCGATCGGCAGCGCGACGGTGGAATTCTTTTCGAACAGGACTTCCGAACTGGTCTGGTCGAGCACGTAGGCCACGCTGGAGCGCAGTTCGAGCGGGTCGGCAGTCCGGTTCAGGCCGGCGATGTCGCCGGCGCTGAGGATGGCCAGGGCCGGCGCGGCGCGGCGCACGTTCTGGTACACGACCTTGCGCTTGCCATGCACCATGGCGACCCGCCGCACCATGTGGCCGCGGTTTTCCTTCGCGATCAGCTTGGCGGGTTCGGCACGCTTGGCCTTGACGCGCTTGACGGCGGTCGCGCGGCTCTTCGATTTCGATTTCGCCTCGGCCACGGCCGGTTCGAACATCAGCATCATGGAAATGGCGGCAGCCAGCGCGAACTTGAACATCGGATTCCTCGGGCGCGAAGGGATGAGTCGGAAAGGTCGTACGAAAGACGGGTGCGGTGCGACAGACTTTATCACCCGCGCCAAATTTTTACTACAGCGCAAGACCACCTGCGTTGCAGAAATCTCTTGATTTTTCAACAGCTTATTCCGACACCTCTGCAATCGAGTATAGCGCGCTAGCCGAGAAAACAGGCAAACGCCGACACTGGTTCCCGCGCCGTGATCAAGGTATTTTCGATCTTGTCCGGGTCGGCGAAGCCGAGCGCCATGCCGCACACGACCATCTCGTTCGGCGGCAGCTCCAACTGTTCCGCGATAATCCGGTGAAACTGGGTAAAAGCTGCCTGCGGGCAGGTGTCGAGACCGCGTCCGCGCGCCGCCACCATGATGTTCTGCAAGAACATGCCATAGTCGAGCCAGGAACCCTGCTCCATCACCCGGTCGATGGTGAACACCAGCCCGACCGGCGCATCGAAGAAGCCGTAATTGCGGCCGTGCTGGGCGGCCATGCCGGCCTTGTTGTCGCGCGTCAGGCCCAGCAGCGCATACAGATCCCAGCCGACCTTGCGCCGGCGGTCGACAAAGGGCGATTTCCATTCGCGCGGATAGTAATGGTATTCCTCGGTGTGGCGGGCCGCCTCCTGCGGATCCAGGTAGGCGGCCAGGACCGCATTGCTCAGCTGCGTCTTGCGCTCGCCGGTGAGCACATAGACGCGCCAGGGCTGGGTGTTGGTGCCGGAGGGCGCCCGCGCTGCCACGTCGAGGATGGCTTCGATGTCCTCGCGCGCCACCGGCGTCGGCAAGAAGGCGCGGATCGAGCGGCGCGAGGTGATGGCCGCATCGACGGCCTGTTGCTGGGGTGTGTCGATCATGGTGTCTCCTGGTTATTTCTTGACGACGAATGCGACGCCGGCCACGGCCACCGCCATGCCGGCCAGCCCGGCGCCGCCCAGGGTCTCGCCGAACATCAGCCACGCCATGACGGCGGTGGTCGGCGGTGTCAGGTACAGCAGGCTCGTGACCCGGGTGGCATCGTTGCGGCTGATGAGGCGGAACAGCAGGAAGATGGCGCCGATCGACAGCGCCAGGATCGACCACAGCAGCGCGCCGGCGAAGTGGATATTCCAGTGGATATTGGCCAGGGCCGGCTTGAAATCTTCGAAGACGATCGCAAGCGGCAGGAGCAGCAGCGCACTCGCGCTGAACTGGATCACGGTGCCGGTGCGCAGGTCGAATTGTGGACAGAAGCGTTTTTGATACAGCGTGCCGGCCGTGATCGACAGCAGCGCCAGCACGCACAGGCCGACCGCGGCCGGCGCCAGCCCATCCAGATCGAGCTTGCTGTAGACGACCAGCCCCACGCCGGACAAGCCCAGCAGCAGGCCCAGCCACTGGCGCGGCGTCACCCGCTCGCCGACCAGGGGCGCGGCGAAGGCGGTCAGGATCGGCTGCATGCCGACGATCAGTGCCGACAGCCCGGCCGGCATCCCGATCTTGATGGCGCTCCAGACGCCGCCCAGGTAACCCGCCTGCAGCAGCAGGCCGGCCAGTGCCACGTGCAGGATGCGGCCGCGCGGCCATGGCGCGCGCGTGAAGACCACCACGGGCAGCAGGATCAGCACCGCGCCGAGACAGCGCAGGATCAGGAAGGACAGGGGCGGCGCATACGGCAGCCCATAACGGGCCGCGATGAAGCCGGTGCTCCACAGCAGCACGAAGAACAGCGGCACCGGGGAAAGCCAGCTGGCCTGGTGGGCGGCGGATGGAGCGGGCGGGGTAGCGGGGCTGTCGGGCATCATGTGGCCGGAAGATTAACTTGGCAAGTCTAGCATGGGCTTGCATGGCCTGTGGACAAGCACCCTAGCCCCAAACTGTTGTTGTGTCGGCACACACAAAACGCACGCAAACGATTGTATATATTGATATAAATCAAAGTATCGTTTTCTTATTGTGCGCCGCATCAAAAGTGCTTGACGCATAATCGGAAACGAGTAAAACTTGCTCATGTTGCGGCGCACAAGCCGCCTCGTTTTAAGACTTTTCCCCGCATCACTGGTCCAAAGCAACACGTCCGACGCACCACGTCCAATAAACGTTCCACACTGGAGAACTACATGTTTGCATTCCCTGAGCAGTTTTCGAACGCGACCAAAGCCAACCTCGAATCCCAGTTTGCCCTGATTTCCGCCCTGACCTCGAAGACTTTCGAAGGCGTGGAGAAGCTGGTCGAACTGAACATCAACACCGCCAAGGCCGCCCTCGAAAACTCGTCGGCAACCGCACGCCAGATGCTGGCGGCCAAGGATGCCCAGGAATTCTTCTCGGTATCGGCTTCGCAAGCCCAGCCGAACGCAGAAAAAGCCTTGACGTATGGCCGCCAAGTTGCGTCGATCGCCGCCGACACCGGCGCCGAGTTCTCGAAAGTCGCCGAAGGCCAGTTCGCTGAAGTCAACCGCAAGGTGATCTCGCTGGTCGACGAAGTGACCAAGAACGCCCCGGCCGGTTCGGAAGCCTATGTGTCGGCCCTGAAGACCGCCATCAGCAACGCCAACGCCGGCTACGAGCAGTTCAGCAAGACCTCCAAGCAGGCACGCGAAGCCATGGAAACCAACGTGAACGCGGCCGTGTCGCAGTTCACCCAGGCTGCCAACAAGGTTGCCGCTGCCTGAGCGTAACGCCACGCACCGACGGTAAAACGGCAAACGGCCCGGATCGCGCAAGCGGTCCGGGCCGTTTGTTTTGGTTCTCCAGCTTATTCAGCTGGCTCATTCACCCAGATAAGCCGCCTGCACCCGCGGATCGTGCAACAGGTCCGCCGCGTTCCCGCTCATCGTCAGCGCGCCGGATTCCATCACATAGGCGCGGTCGGCCGCCTGCAGCGCCAGTTTCGCGTTCTGCTCCACCAGCAGGATGGTGATGCCCTGCTTCGATACGTCGCGAATAACTTCGAAGATCTTTTCCACCATGATCGGCGCCAGGCCCATCGACGGCTCGTCCAGCAGCAGCAGGGTCGGGTGGCACATCAGCGCGCGCGCCATCGCCAGCATCTGCTGTTCGCCGCCGGACAGGGTGCCGGCCAGCTGGGCCGAGCGTTCCTTCAGGCGCGGGAAGACGGCGTACCACTTCTCGATGTCGGCCTCGATCCCGGCCTTGTCGCTGCGCGTGTAAGCGCCCATCAACAGGTTTTCGTGGATGCTCATGCGGGTGAACACGCCCCGCCCTTCCGGCACCATCGCCAGTTTTTGCTGCACCAGCTTGAAGGATTTCGCGCTCGCCAGGGGCTGGCCCAGGTAGCTGATCGTGCCTTCCACCTTGCACTGCGGCAGGGTGCCGGTGATCGCCTTCAGGGTCGTGGTCTTGCCGGCGCCGTTGGCGCCGATCAGGGTCACCAGTTCGCCGCGGTCGACCCGCAGGTCGATGCCCTTGACCGCCTTGATGCCGCCGTAGGCGACCTTCAGGCCGGCGATGTTCAGGATATTTTCATGCATCGTTCAATGTGCTCCACCCAGGTAGGCCTCGATCACCGCCTGGTTCTTCTGGATCTCGGCCGGCAAGCCTTCCGCGATCAATTTGCCGTACTCGAGCACCGAAATGCGGTCGCACAGGCCCATCATGAGTTTCACATCGTGCTCGATCAGCAGGATCGTGATGCCGGCGCCCTTGATCTTGACCAGCAGTTCGCGCAGCGCCAGCTTTTCGGTGGCGTTCATGCCCGCCGCCGGCTCGTCCAGCGCCAGCAGGCGCGGCTCGGTCGCCAGCGCGCGCGCGATTTCCAGGCGCCGCTGGTCGCCGTAGGACAGGGTGCGCGCGGTGCGGTTGCCGAACTGCCCGATACCGACGAAGTCGAGCAGTTCCTGGGCGCGGGCGCGGATCGCCGCTTCTTCGCGGCGCGCCGCCCCATGGCGGAAGATGGCGCCGAACACGCCCTGGCGGGTGCGCACGTGGCGCCCGACCATCACGTTTTCCAGCGCCGTCATCTCGCCGAACAGGCGGATGTTCTGGAAGGTGCGGGCGATGCCGGCTTGCGCCACCTTGTGCGGCGCCGACGGCGAATACGGCTTGCCGTCCAGCTCGAAGGTGCCGGTGTCCGGTTGGTAAAGGCCGGTGATCACGTTGAAGAAGGTCGTCTTACCCGCGCCATTCGGGCCGATCAAGCCGACAATCTGGCCCTTGGCGATCTGGATGCGCACATCGGTCAGCGCCTGCAAGCCACCGAAGCGTTTATTCACGCCGGCAATATTCAGGATCAGTTCATTCATCAAGCCACCGCCTCTTCTTCCTTTTCATCCTTGTCGGTCGCGGCGACCGGGCGGTCTTCCTTGATCGGCGACGGCCACAGGCCGGCCGGACGGTTCAGCATGATCAGGACCATGGCCAGGCCGTACAGCAGCTGGCGCAGCACTTCCGCTTCGATGAGCACCTTGCCGAACAGCGCCTGCTGGGCCGGCTCGACCACGTGGCGCAGCACTTCCGGCAGCGCGGCCAGCAAGACGCCGCCCATCACCACGCCCGGGATGTGGCCGATACCGCCCAGCACCACCATCGCCAGCACCGCGATCGACTCGGTCAGCGAGAACGATTCCGGCGAGACGAAGCCCTGGAAGGCGGCGAACATCGCGCCGGCCACGCCGCCAAAGGACGCGCCCATCGAAAACGCCAGCAGTTTGACGTTACGCGTGTTGATGCCCATCGCCTTGGCCGCGATCTCGTCTTCGCGAATCGCCACCCAGGCCCGGCCCAGGCGCGAATGCTGCAGGCGGCTGGTCATGAAGATGGTCACGATGCACAGCAGCAGGAACAGGAAATAATAGGCGTTCACCGACGGGATCCCGACGCCGCCGATGAAGACCGTCGCTTTCGAACCCGCCTCGCCCGCCAGCGATACGCCGAAGATGCGGATCGGGTCGATCAGGTTGATGCCCTGGGGGCCGTTGGTAAAGTTGATCGGATCGTTCAGGTTGTTCATGAAGATGCGGATGATCTCGCCGAAGCCGAGCGTCACGATGGCCAGGTAGTCGCCGCGCAGCTTCAGCGTCGGCGCCCCCAGCAGCGCGCCGAACAGCGCCGCCACCAGTCCCGCCAGCGGCACGATCGCCCACACCGACAGGTGGATGCCCTCGGTGCGGATCGATTCGCCGAACAGGGCCGCCAGGGCGTCGCCCATGGCCGGCGAATAATTCACGACCGATTCCAGCAGCGCCGCGAATTGCGGCGAGGCCAGCAGGCCGGTCAGATACGCCCCGACCGCGAAGAAGGCGATGTAGCCGAGATCCAGCAGGCCGGCAAAGCCGACCACGATGTTCAGGCCGAGCGCCAGCATGATGTACAGCAGCGCCATGTCGATGATGCGCACCCACGAGTTGCCGAACTGCGAGGCGACGAAGGGGAACACCAGCATCGCCGCCAGCAGCACCGCCATGCTGGCGTACGACTGGCGCGGTTTGTGGACGGTGTCGAAAGTGAGCAGAGCCATGTTATCAATCTCCCGGACTCAGGCGCGGTCGGCCACGCGTTCGCCCATGATGCCGGACGGGCGCACGGTCAGCACCAGGATCAGCACCACGAAGGCGAAGATGTCCTGGTATTGGCTGCCGAGGAAGCCGCCGGTGAGTTCGCCGATGTAGCCGGCGCCCAGGCTTTCGATGATGCCGAGGACGATACCGCCGATCATGGCGCCATAAATATTGCCGATGCCGCCCAGCACCGCGGCGCAGAAGGCTTTCATGCCCGGCAGGGTGCCGGTCTCGAATTGGATCGAGGCGTAATTTGCGCCCCACATCACGCCGGCCACGGCCGCCAGCGCGGCGCCGAGGGCGAAGGTGGTCACGATCACGCGGTTCGAATCGACGCCCATCAGCCCGGCCACGCGCGGGTTTTCCGCCACCGCGCGCATGGCGCGGCCGATGCGGGTCTTTTCGACCAGCATTGCCAGCGCGAACATGCACACCACGGCCAGCACGATCAGCAGCACCTGGGTCTGGGAAATGACGGCGCCGCCGATCATGATCGGATCGGACGACAGCAATTGCGGGAACGGCAGCGGGCTGCGGCCCCAGATCATCATCGCCAAGGTCTTGAGCAAGATCGACACACCGATCGCCGTGATCAGCGGCGCCAGGCGCGGCGCATTACGCAGGCGGCGGTATGCCACGCGCTCGATCACGATGTTGACCAGCATGGTGACAGGAATCGCACCGACGATGGCGACCGCCAATTGCACGCCGCCGGGCAGGCCCGGAAACGCGCTTTCCAGCATGTGCAGGATCGACAGGCCGACCATGGCGCCGATCATCAGCACGTCGCCGTGGGCGAAGTTGATCAGGTTCAGGACCCCGTACACCATCGTATAGCCGAGTGCGATCAGCGCATACATGCTGCCCATCACCAGTCCATTCAGGACCTGTTGGATGAAAGTTTCCATTCTATTGTCTCTATCTAGGCAAAACAAAAACGGCACCCGGTTTTCCGAAGTGCCGCTCTGGTGCAGGTACTGACTGCAGTGCTGACTGCGCATGAATTCCGAGCGCCATCATCATAGCGATGTTTTACAAAAACTAATATCGGAAATTCCACGCACAACCAACTATCGCTCCACCGGGGAAACCATCAGGAACGGTAACGCACCCGCATCATGCAACGCAGGCAGTCATGCGTGAAAAGCGTGCCGGCCCGCACCGGAATAACACGACACTCACACGTCGCGCAGGGTCACGACCGGCATGGTCAGGGCCCGCTTGTCCTTGAAAAAGGCGATATCGAACAGCGCCGCCGCGCCGACCACGTCCTTGCCGATCCGGCGCAGCAGGCTCGCCGCCGCCTCGATCGTGCCGCCGGTGGCCAGCACGTCGTCGACGATCAGCACGCGCCGGCCCTTGATGCGCTCCGGCTGGATCTCGATGGTGGCGCTGCCGTATTCGCGCTGGTAGTCGATGCGGATCGCCTCGCCCGGCAGCTTGCCGGCCTTGCGCGCCATCGCGAAACCGATGCCGCGCCCGTACGCCAGTGCGCCGGCCAGCATGAAGCCACGCGCATCCATGGCGACGATGAAGTCGAAGTCGAGCTGCGCGGTGCGCGCGGCCAGGGTATCGACGGCGATGCGCCAGTGGACGGGGTTGTCGAAGACGCAGCCGACGTCGATGAAATTGACACCGGGTTCGGGATAGTCCTGGAAGAATTCGAGGGGAATCGAGTCGAAGCCGAGCTCGGCTTCGCTTACGTTGACGTCGCGCATGGGGAGAGTACTCAGGAATAAAAAGACGACCGGCCGAACGGCCGGCCGGTCATGCAGGTCAGGTCAGGCAGCGGCCTTGTTGCCGTCCAGGCCCTTGGGCAGCGGGAACGTGACGTGCTCTTCGACGCCCTCGAGCGCACGCACGCTGGCGGCGCCCAGTTGCTTGAGGCGGTCGATGACGGCCTG
>JAKOOD010000583.1 GCA_022701635.1 Burkholderiaceae bacterium
GGCGTGGGCGCGTTCCAGCGCCACCTCGCGCAGCTTGCGATCGGCCTCGATGCGCGCCTCGGTGGCGGCCAGGATGCGGCTTTCGGCATCGCGCCGCGCCTGGGCGCCGTCCTCGGCCATCTGTTCCAGCCGCTCGCGGTGGATGGCGGCGTCACGCAATTCCTTTTCGGTTTCCAGGCGCATGCGCAGCGACTGGGCGGCGGTGCGCTCTGAGGCGGCCTGGGCCAGCGCGATGGCTTCGCGTTCCTGCTCGATATGGGCCAGCGCGCGTGCTTCTTCCAGCGCGCGCGCCTCGGCGGCGGCACGCGCAAAACTCGAGGCCAGCGCCACCTGGTCGGCCCGCTCGCGCGCCAGGGCCAGGTCGAGCGCTTCGGCTTCGGCGGCGGCCAGTTTCTCGGCGGTCTGGCGCGCGGCCTTTTCGGCGCGCTCGCGTTCGCGCGCCAGGATCGCGACCCGGGCATCGGCACTGGCGCTGTACGACACTTCTTCGCGCGCCGCATGCACGGCGGCCATGCGTTCGGCCGCCTGCAGGCGCGCCTGTTCGGTGTGCTGGGCCAGTTCCTCGGCGTCGCGCACGGCGCGCAGGGCGAGTTCGGCGTCCGCCCTGGCCTGTTCCTCGGCCCGCTTGCGGGCTTCGTCGGCGGCACGCAGGCGCGCTTCGGCGGCCAGGCGGATCTCGGTGTCGGACTGCACGCGTGCGCGCAGCTCGGCGGTTTCCTGGCGCATCGCGTCGAGGCGCTCGGCCGCGGCCCGGGCGGCGGCGCGCAGGGTTTCGATGCGGTCGCGGTTGGCTTCGATCGCCTCTTCCGATGCCTGGGCATTGGCCAGCGCCGCGGCGGCGGCCTGGGCGTCGACCGCGGCCCGTTCCTCGGCCAGGCCGCGGGCACGCGCCTCGGCATGGGCACGGTTCTCGGCCGCCACCGCCGCCTTGGCCTCGGCTTCCACGCGCGCGATGCCTTCCTGGATCGCGCGCTTTTCCAGCTGCTCGCGCTGCGGTTCGGCTGCCGCCTGCTCCGGCGCCGCGGCAGACGCCGGCGCGGATGCAGACGCCACCGGAGCCTGGACCGGCGCCGCCGGTGCCGCGGCGGGCGGCATCGGCGCAGCCGGCCTCAGGTCGATGGTGAAATCGGTGTCGTCCTGGGCGGTAGCGTCATGCGGTGGATCGTGGCGGTCGGTCATGGCGGGCTCGTGGTTGTGATTCTGGACCCGGACTGGGCCTGGTGACGATTATGCAGGATGCGCACCGATGCCGTCACGCTGAGCTGAACTGTAAACCCCTGCCAATTCGGCGCTTGCGTCACACCGGCCACAGCGGCGGCTCATCCATCAGTGCCACCTGCTCGCGCAGTTCCAGGATGCGGTCTTGCCAGTAATGTTGGGTATTAAACCATGGAAACGCCGCCGGGAAAGCCGGGTCATCCCAGCGCATCGCCAGCCACGCCGAGTAATGGATCAGGCGCAGTGTGCGCAAGGCTTCCACCAGGTACAGCTGGCGCGGGTCGAATGCGCGGAAATCCTCGTAGCCGGCCAGCACGTCGCCGAGCTGGCGCACCATCTCGGGCCGGTCGCCCGACAGCAGCATCCACAAGTCCTGCACGGCCGGCCCCATGCGGCTGTCGTCGAAGTCGACGAAGTGCGGACCGTCGCCGGTCCACAACACGTTGCCGGCATGGCAGTCGCCGTGCAGGCGGATGTGCTCGATGCTGCCGGCGCGCTCGAAGCAACGGGCGACGCCGTCCAGCGCCTGGTCGAGCACGCTGGTATAGGCGGTCAGCAGTTCGGGCGGGATGAAGCCGTGGCCGATCAGGAAGGCGCGCGGTTCGCGGCCGAAGGTGTCCAGGTTCAGCGCCGGACGCTGCGTGAAGCCGCGCGCCGCGCCGACCGCGTGGATGCGTCCGATGAAGCGCCCGATCCATTCCAGCGTGCTGGGGTCGGACAGCTCGGGCGCGCGTCCGCCGCGGCTCGGGAACACGGCGAAGCGGAAACCGCCGAACCCGTGCAGGGTGCGTCCTTCGAGCATGCGTGCCGGCACCACCGGCACCTCGGCGTCCGCCAGTTCCTGCACGAAGGCGTGGTCTTCGAGGATGGCGGCATCGCTCCAGCGTTCCGGCCGGTAGAACTTGACCACCACCGGCTGGCCCTCTTCGCGGCCGACGCGGTAGACGCGGTTTTCGTAACTGTTCAGCGCCAGCAGGCGGCCGTCGCCGCGCAGGCCGACGCTGTCGACGGCCTCCAGCACCATCTGCGGGTCGAGCCGGGAGAACGGATGGCCGCCATCGCGGCCGTCCGGCGGTTGATTATCAAGCTGAATATCCATGTTGACATTGTAAGGCCGGTGACGCCGCTGCGCATTCGCAGGCACGATTTAACGAATTGATCAAATAACGTGGCAGAAAATGCGGCTTCGACGCTTCCTGAAGCCCGTAATTACCAGAATAAATGACGAAAACATCAATTATTGTGACCACTAGGTGCGTGGACGCACCGAACTGTCCAGTCTGTTTGCGGTTTCATGGCATGACTAACCCTAGAAGGAGAATAACCATGAACAAAGCCCTCCCACTGACCGCGCTCGCCGCCGCCCTCGCCTGCAACTTCGCCGCCGCCCAGGACGCGGCCCAGCCGCCGAAGGCGGAAGCCGCCATGCAAAAAGTGCTGGATGCCCAGGCCTCGCTGAAACCGAAGCCGATCGAGACCCTGTCGCCCGAACAGGCGCGCCTGCAGCCGACCCCGGCCGACGGCGTCAAGAAAGTGCTGACCGACATGAAGAAGAGCACCGCGCCGGAGCCGGGCGTGACCGTCAAGGACCTGAACATCCCGGCGAATGGCGGCGGCACCATCCCGCTGCACGTCTACGTGCCGGACGGCGCCGGCTCGGGTCCGCTGCCGGTGATGATGTACTACCATGGCGGCGGCTTCGTGATCGCCGACACCAAGGTGTACGACGCCTCGCCGCGCGCGCTGGCCAAGATGGCCAAGGCGATCATCGTCTCGGTGGATTACCGCCGCGCCCCCGAGCATAAATTCCCGGCCGCGCCGGAAGACGCCTACGCCGCCTACACCTACACGCTGCAGCACGCCAAGGAATGGGGCGGCGACCCGATGCGGGTGGCGGTCGGCGGCGAATCGGCCGGCGGCAACCTGGCGACCGTGGTCTCGCTGATGGCGCGCGACAAGAAGGCGCAGATGCCGGTGCACCAGCTGCTGGTCTACCCGGTGGTCGACAACGACATGAACCGTCCGTCGTACCAGCAGAACGCCAACGCCAAGCCGCTCAACAAGCCGATGATGGCATGGTTCTTCAAGCACTACGGCGCTGATCCGAAGAGCCCATACGCGCTGCCACTGAAGAACGCGTCGCTGCAAGGCCTGCCGCCGGCGACCGTCATCGCCGCCGAGATCGACCCGCTGCGTGACGAAGGCAAGGCCTACGCCGACAAGCTGCAGGCGGCCGGCGTCAAGGTCGACTACAAGCTGTACGATGGCGTGACCCACGAATTCTTTGGCATGGGCGCAGTCGTGCCGAAGGCCAAGGATGCTGAGCAGTACGCGGCCGACGCCCTCAAGAAGGCTTTCGCAGCCAAGCACTAAATAGCATCAACTAGCATCAACCAGCACCAGCCCCGCGGATGGGATGCGTTTTTTACGCCCATCCGCGGGCGCAGGGGTTACACTTGCGGATTCAACGCACCGACATCACGCAATAATGAACCTCGAACAACCCCTTTCCGAAAAAGAATTCGACGACCTCGACAACTTCCTGCTGTCCGAGCGCTGCGCCGACGACGCCATGACCCTGGACACGCTGCACGGTTACCTGACCGCGATCGCCGTGGGTCCGGAAACCATCATGCCGGCCGAATGGCTGCCGCGCGTGTGGGGCGAGGACAAGACCGCGCCACAATGGAAGAACCCGAAGGAAGAACAGCGCATCGTCAACCTGATCATGCGCTTCATGAACGAGGTGCTGATCACCTTCGAAGTCGCGCCCAAGGAATTCGAGCCGCTGTACGTCGAGCACGAGGTCGACAACGAGACCCTGATCGATCCCGAGGGCTGGTGCTGGGGCTTCTGGGAAGGCCTCGAGCTGCGCGCCGACGCCTGGGAACCGGTCTGGGATTCGGAAGCCGGCCCGCTGATGCGTCCGATCTACCTGCTGGGCGCCGACGAGATCGAGGAAGAAGAACTGGCCGAGGTCGAGGACCCGCGCAAGGTGCACAAGCTGGCGCTCGAGATCGAAGCCAACCTGCCGGGCATCTACCGCTTCTGGCTGCCGCGCCGCAAGGGCGCGGTCGAGACCGTGAAACGCGAAGAGCCGAAGGTCGGCCGCAACGACGATTGCCCTTGCGGCAGCGGCAAGAAATCCAAAAAGTGCTGCGGCTAGGGTCAGAGCCCGGTTCTCGGGGTGGGCTCTGACCCGGGTGTAGAGCCGGAGGGGTCAGAGCCCGGTTTTGACGGTTGGGCTCTGACCCCGGTTTTCAGCCGCGGTGCTCAGCCATCTGCCCTCACTCCACCGTCACCGCCAGATCCCGCCCCGCCAGCGCCACCTGCCCGCCATAATCCGCGGCATAGATGCGCAGGATATAGTCGCCCGGCGCCAACGCATCCACCTGCCAGCTGCCGGGCAGCGCCACCCCATCCCGCAAGGTATTGTTGACGGCATACGCAAAGCGCGTCGCCTTGCTGCCGTACACCGTGATGCCGCTGCTGTCGGCATACACCAGCTTTACCGCCTCGTGCTCGCGCGGCAGGCGGTCATACACCTGCGTGATGCGCGGCGCCTCGAAGCCGGCCACCGGACTGCCGTCCGCCCGCAGCAGCTGGTAACCCAGTTTATAGAGACCGAGCCTGCGCCGCGCCAGGTTGCCGTCCATCTGGTCGTAGGCGTCGGCCACGATCGCCACCTGGCCGAGCGCGCGTGACACCACCAGCCGGCGGCCCTTCTTCGCCGGCAGGCGCCGGCCGGCGGCATCGTACAGGGCGATGCCCTGGATGCGCGGCGCCACCGTGTCGCGCAGGCCGGCGAAGGGCAGCGTCAGCGGATTGACCATCGCGCCGCCCGGGTGGTACTCCATGTGCACATGGGCCATCGGATTGATGGTGCCGAGGGCGTCGCCGACGGCGAAGCGGGCGCCGCGCCGCACGCGCACGCGCACCAGGCTGCCGTTGGCGCCGCGCAGCAGCTGGAAGCGCGCATCGAGCGCCTTGCCGCCGCTGTCGCGCCCCACGCGCATGTGAATATAGTTGAGCGGACCCAGGCTCATGCCCTCCCCCAGCTCGCCGAGCGCCCAGTTCGGATAAGGATCGCTGACCGTCGCCGGCAGGATCGCCAGCACGCGCGTGCCGATATCGGCGCGGATGTCGAGGCCGGCGTGGAAGTGGTCGCGGCTCTCGCCACTGTAATTGCCGCGCACCTCGCCCATCACCCCGACGACTTCGTGCGGTTCTCCCTGCGGGCCTACCGGCCACGGCATGGCCACTACGGCCGCCGCGCCGGCTGCCGGCGCCATGGCCGGTGCGATGGCCGGCGGTGGCACGGCCTCCACGGCGCTGCCCGGCGCGGCGCGCGGCGGCGCCAGCGAGAACAGCCGCAGCGCCTGCGCATCGGACACCACCAGCGCACCGTCGCGCCGCACGGCGATCCCGCGCGGCGCGTACAGGCGCACGCTGCCGTCGCTGGCGTAGCTCGCCTGCGGCGGGCGGTCGGCATCCGCCAGCGCGCGGTAGTGGCCGTCCGGGGCGCGCTGGACGATGCGTCCGCCGGCGCCGCCGATATACAGGAACCCGTCATGGGTCAGGGCCAGCGCCACCGGGCGCCGCAGCAGCGCGCGCTGGCCATTGGCGCCCTGCTCGTCTTCAAGCGGCACCGCCAGCGTGCTCACCATGCCATCCCTGTCGATGCGGCGGATGGCGTCGTTGCCGGTATCGGCGACGAACAGCGTGCCATCCTTGCTGACCGCGATCGCGGTCGGGGTGTCGAAGGCGGCCGCCGTGCCGATGCCGCCCAGGCTGGCGGGCGTGCCGCTGCCCGCCACCGTGGTCACGCTGCCGTCGCGGCCGATGCGGCGGATGCGGTCGTTGTAGGTGTCGGCCACCCAGACCGTGCCGTCACGACCGACCGCCACGCCGACCGGGCCGTCGAAGCGCGCGGCGCGGCCCACGCCATCGAGGTAGCCGGCCTCGCCGCCACCCGCCAGCGTCGTCACGCTGCCGTCGGGCGCCACCTTGCGGATCGCGTTGTTGCCGGTGTCGGCCACGACCAGGTTGCCGAGGCGGTCGATGGCGAGCGCCGACGGCGTGTCGAACGCGGCCGTTGCCGCCGGCCCGTCGGCGAAGCCGGCACGGCCGCCGGCGAAGGTGGACACCACGCCGTCCGGGCCCACGCGGCGGATGCGATCGCCGTCGGCCACATACACGTTGCCGTGGGCGTCGACCGCGGTGCCGAAGGGGTCGCTGAAGCGGCTGGCCGCCGCGGCGCCGTCGACGCCGCCCTCGATGCCGTCGCCGGCCAGCGTGGCCACGCGCGCCGGCCAGGCGCTCCGGGTCGGGGCGTCGGCGGCGAGCCAGACCGGACGGCCGGGCGTGGGCGACTGGCGGTCACCGAAAGCGAGGTAGAGGCCGGCGGCGACGGCCAGGCCGGCGCCGACGACGAGCGCTGCGATCAGGGGTTTGCGGTTCACGCTGGCTGCCTGCTGGTTGCTGAGGCTGCGAGTTTAACAGGGGTCGGAGCCCGGTTTTGGCGGGTGGGCTCCGACGCCGGTTGCGCAGTGGCGCATCCTCTTATCCAGTTAGCCGTGGCGCGCATGAGCAAGCGGAAAAACGCATGCAATCACTGACCACCGGGGTCACTGACCACCGGGGTCAGAGCCCAACCCGAGAACCGGGCTCCGACCCCTCTGGGGCCCTGACCCCTGCCGCATAGACGGCCGCCAGCAGGTCGGACTGGCTGACGATCCCAACGAACACCTCGTCGGCATCCACCACCGGGATATGATGCAGCCCGCGGTTGCTCATCACCGGCACCAGTTCGGCGATCGGCGCGTCGAAGCGGACCGTCCTGGCCGGCGACTGCATGACCTCGGCCACCGTCGCCGGGCGGTCGGCGCGGATGCCCAGCAGGTGGCCCAGCAGGCCGCGCAGGCGGGCGCGCAGGGTCTGGTAGTCGTCGATGCCGACGTGGCGCAGGAAATCGTCCTGGCCGATCATGCCGACCACCCGGCGCTCGGCGTCCAGCACCGGCAGCGCGTGCAGGCGATGGCGGCGCAGCATGTGCCAGGCGGCGTCCAGCGACAGCGCCGGCACCACGGTCACCGCATCCTTCGACATGATGGCGGCGCAGGTGACCACGCCGAAGCGGCGCTCGAAGGCGCGCATCTCGGTCGCCAGCAGGATTTCCTCGAGATCGTCGCGGCTGACGTCGAGCACCTGGCCGTAGTGCGCCAGCGCCGCGTCCAGGTCTTCCCTGGTGAAGCCGAGGCGCGCGGTCGGCACCGGGTCCTGGGTGGCGTGCACGTTGCGCAGCGCCGTGCCCTGCGGATGGGGGTAGCGGCGCCCGGTCAGGTTGTTGTAGACCAGCGCCACCAGCACGATCAGCGCGGAGTTCAGGCACACCGGCAGCAGCGCGAAGCCGAAGCCGGCCGCCTGCACCGCCGGACCGCCCAGCACCGCGGTCAGCGCCACCGCGCCGCTGGGCGGATGCAGGCAGCGCAGGAAGAACATCACGAAGATCGCCAGCGCGCCGGCCAGCGGCGCCGCCAGCACCGGGTTGCCGACCGCCTTGTAGCAGGCGACGCCGGTCAGGGCCGCGATGGTGTTCCCGCCGATCACCGACCAGGGCTGGGCCAGCGGGCTGGCCGGCACGCAGAACAGCAGCACCGCCGAGGCGCCCATCGGCGCCACCAGGGCGGCCGGCATGGTGCCGGCGGCGCTGCCCACGATCTCGCTCAGGATGAAGGTCACGAACAGGCCGACCATGGCGCCGGCCACCGCGCGTGCGCGTTCGGCGCGTGAAATCGTCGTCGGCTGCGGCACGAAGCTGCGCAGCCAGTCCACACTTTTGTCCAGCATACGAAAAGCAAGAATATCGGGGGTGGTCATTGTACCCGCCCCGTGTCCGAAGCCGATTTTTCAGCCTTGCGGACGGCCGAGGCCGCATTCATGTAGGATGAGCGCGATCGCGTAAACACACTCCCCTCTCGACATGAAGGACAAGAACATGAAAAAGACGTTCCAGACCACCTTGTTCGCGGCGGTCGCCGCCCTGCTGGCCGGTTCGGCCCATGCCGCCGCACCGATGGTGAAGACCCCGGCCCCCGGCTTCTACCGCATCATGGTGGGCGACATCGAAGTCACCCCGATCAACGACGGCACCGTCGATTTGCCGATGGACCAGTTGCTGAAGCAGAAGCCGGAACTGACGCGCGGCACGCTGGAAAAGAATTTCATGAAGGCACCGACCGAAACCTCCGACAACGCCTACCTGATCAATACCGGCACCAAGCTGGTGCTGGTCGACAGCGGTGCCGGTACCCTGTTCGGTCCGACGCTCGGCAAGTTCGTCAACAACCTGAAGGCGGCCGGCTACCAGCCCGAGCAGATCGACGAGATCTACATCACCCACATGCACGGCGACCACGTCGGCGGCCTGGCCAGCAACGGCCAGCGCACCTTCCCGAATGCGATCGTGCGCGCCGGCAAGGGCGACGCCGACTACTGGCTGAACAAGGCCAACATGGACAAGGCCCCGGCCGACAAGAAAGGCGGCTTCCAGGGCGCGATGGCCTCGATCAATCCGTACGTGCAGGCCGGCAAGTTCAAGACCATCGACGCCGCCGGCGCGCTGGTGCCGGGCGTCTCGGCCCTGCCGGAGCCGGGCCACACCCCGGGCCACACCACCTACGTGGTCGAGAGCGGCGGCCAGAAGCTGGTGCTGATCGGCGACCTGATCCACGTTGCAGCGGTCCAGTTCGACAATCCGCAGGTGACGATCGGCTTCGACAGCGACGAGAAGGCGGCCTACGCGTCGCGCAAGAAGGTGTTCGACGACGCCGCCAAGAACGGTTACCTGGTCGGCGGCGCGCATCTGCAGTTCCCGGGACTGGGGCATATCGCCAGCCAGGGCAAGGGGTACCGCTGGATTCCGGTTAACTATACGCAGATGCGCTGAGCTTCCGGATGCACTGAGCAAGCATTAGTAGTACCAGCAACGCGTGCCCGTCGCCCCTGCGCAGGCAGGGGTCCAAGTTCATCGCAGGCCGCTGGCATGTGCCACTGACAGCGCAAGCAAACCTGGGTCCCTGCCTTCGCAGGGACGACGGGAATAAGTCAGCTATTCTGTCGTCCGCTCCGGGCCCTACCGCCCGATCCCCGCCAGCACCTCGGTCAGCTTCTCCATATCCACCGGTTTCACCAGATGATGGTCGAAGCCGGCCTCCAGCGCCGCCTTGCGGTCCTGTTCCTGCCCATAACCGGTCACCGCCACCAGCACCATGCCGCGCGTGGCCGGATCGGCGCGCAGGCGGCGGGCGAGTTCGTTGCCGTCCATGTCGGGCAGGCCGATGTCGAGCAGGGCCGCCTGCGGCGGCGCGGCCAGCGCCCGTGACAGCGCGCTGTGGGAATCGTTTTCCACCTCGACCGCATAACCCCAGGCTTCCAGCAGCATGCCCAGCGTGGCGGCGGCGTCGACGTTGTCGTCCACCACCAGCAGGCGCAGCGGCGCCGGGACGGCCGGCGACGGGCTGCCTTCGGGCGCACCGTCGGCGGTTTCTTTCATGATCTCCGCCAGCGGCAGCGCGACGTCGAAGCGGCTGCCCAGCCCCGGTCCTGGGCTGGAACAGGCGACCGTGCCGCCATGCAGCTCGACCAGGTGCTTGACCAGCGCCAGCCCCAGTCCGAGGCCGCCCTGCGAGCGGTCGGACGAGCGTTGCGCCTGGGTGAACAGGTCGAACACGTGGGTGGTCAGCGCCGCTTCCATGCCGATGCCCTCGTCGCGCACGCCGAGCAGCAGCCGGGTGCCGTCGCTGCGCGCCCCCACTTCGATGCGGCAGCCCTCGGGGGAATATTTGGAAGCATTGTTCAGCAGGTTGGCCAGCACCTGCACCAGGCGCGCCTTGTCGCCCATGACGGTGGCGTCCGGCGCCGCCAGGTCCACCGCCAGGTGCTGGCGGCGCGCCTCGAACATCGGTCGCACCTGCTCGATCGCCTCGTCGACGATGGTGCGTGCGGCCACCGGCGCGCGCGCCAGCGTGACCAGCCCGCGCGTCACGCGCGAGACGTCCAGCAGGTCGTCCACCAGGCTGGTCATGTGCTTGACCTGGCGCCCGATGATGGCGCTGCTCTGGCGCACGCGCGCCTCGTCGAGACGGCCGATCCTCAGCAGGTCGGCGGCGGCGCTGATCGGCGCCAGCGGATTGCGCAGCTCGTGCGCCAGCATCGCCAGGAACTCGTCCTTGCGCTGGTCGGCGGCGTGCAGCTTTTCCTCGGCTTCCTTGCGCTCGCTGATGTCGAGGAAGAAGCAGACCAGGCCGCCGTCGCGCGAAGGATAGGCGCGTACTTCGAGCCAGACCCGTCCACCGCCGGGCAGCGGGTGCAGGTACTCGGTGCGGCCCGCCACACGCTCGTTCATCGCCCGCACGTACATGCGGCCGACATCGGTGTCCAGCGCTTCCGGCCACACGTCCCAGTGATGCCGCCCCAGCGCCTGCCCGGCACTGCGTCCCGACAGGCGCAAGCCCTCGGCGTTCACCTGCAGCACGGTCCAGTTGCGATCCATCAGGACGAAGCCTTCGGCGATGGTATCGAAGATGGTCTGGCTCTGGTCGCGCTCGTCGCGCAGGGCGGAGTAGGCGCGCACCAGGTCGACCGCGGTCCAGAGGCGCTCGGCCATGCTGCGCGCCAGCGCGATCTCGACGTCGCTCCAGCGGTGCGAACGTCCGCACGCGAGCGCCAGGAAGGCCACCAGCTGGCCGGCCTTGACCAG
>JAKOOD010000590.1 GCA_022701635.1 Burkholderiaceae bacterium
GGTGCCGACTTCATCCACGTCACCGAATTCGAGGCATGGCAACCGGCGTTCGAAGGCGGCAGCGACAGCCTGGTCGCGCTGGCGCGCCGCCATGCGCCGGACGTCACCATCATCGCCAACGGTTCCCTGCACAGCCTGGAACGCGCCGCCGAGATCCTGCAGCATGGCGCCGACATCGTGGCGCTGGGCCGTGGCGCGCTGGCCAACCCCGACCTGCCGCATCTGTTCGAGAAGGGCGCGGCGCTGCGCGAATTCGACGGCGCGATCCTGGGTCCGATCGCCGACGTCAAGGACAGCGAGCTGGCCATCGGGCTGGTACGCTAGCAGGCCTCAGGCGGTTTCCAGGTCGAACATGGCCAGGATGTCCGCCTTGAGCCGGGCGGCTTCGGCATCCCCGCGCGCACGCGGGCGCGCCAGCCCGACCGGCAGCTGGGCGCGCGGCGGACCGGCCTGGCGGTCGAGCAGCACGATGCGGTCGCTCAGGTGCACCGCTTCGTCGATGTCGTGGGTGACCAGCAGCACGCTCAGGCCGCGCTCGCGCGCAACGCGCGCCAGCAGGTCCTGCAGCTTGATGCGGGTGATCGCGTCGACCGCCGAGAACGGCTCGTCCAGCAGCAGCACACGCGGCCGGGTATACAGCCCGCGCGCGATCGCCACCCGCTGCGCCTGGCCGCCGGACAGCTGGCGTGGCAGGTGGGCGCCGTAGCCGGCCAGGCCGACTTCTGCCAGCAGCGCGTCGACGGCCCCCGCGGCGGGCCCCGCGGCGGGCGCCGCAGCGCCGCCGCCGAAGGCGATGTTGCGCGCCACGTCCAGCCAAGGAAACAGGCGCGGCTCCTGGAACACGAAGCCGATGCCGTCACCGTCACGGTCGGCGGCGCCGGCCAGCGCTGCGCCGTCCAGCCGCATCGTGGCCCGCGCTCCCTTGTCGAGCCCTGCCACGATCGAGAGCAGTGTGCTCTTGCCGCAGCCGCTGGGGCCGACCAGGCTGACGATCTCGCCGCGCGCCAGTTCCAGGCGCAGGTTCTTCAGCACGACGCGCTCGCCGTAGCGCTTTTCGTCGATGACGATTTCCAGAAAACTCATCGGTATCCTCCACCCAGGCTCCCCGCGAAGTCATCGCGCCAGGCCAGCAGGCGCCGCTCCAGCGCCACCATGCCCATGTCGCTCAACTTGCCCAGCACCGCCAGCAACACGATCGCCGCCAGCACGATGTCGGCGCGGCTGGTCTCGCGCCCGTCCGACAGCAGGTAGCCGAGGCCGCGCGTCGCCGCGATCAGTTCGGCTGCCACCATGAACATCCACGCCAGCGACAGGCCGGTGCGCAGCCCGGTCAGGATCGCCGGCAGTGCCGCCGGCAGCAGCACCCGGCGCACCAGCGCGAGCGGCGCCAGCCGGTACAACTGCGCCACCTCGACCAGCTTGCGGTCGACCCCGCCGAAGCCCGACACCACGCCGGTGTAGACCGGGAAGAAGGCGCCGATCGCGATCAGGACCAGCTTCGGCAGTTCGTCGATGCCGAACCAGAGCAGCAGCAGTGGCACCCAGGCCAGCGACGGGATCGCGCGCAGCGCCTGCAGCGTCGGATCGAACAGCGCGGCGGCGCGGCGGTCGAGCGCGACCAGCGCGCCAGCCAGCAGCGCGGCGCCGGCGCCGGCCAGGAAACCGATGGCGACCCGCGCCGTGCTGGCCGCCAGGTGGGCGCCGAGGCCGTTTTCGGCCAGCCAGGCCAGGGTGCGTGCCACTTCGGACGGTGGCGGCATCAGGTTGGCCGGCAGCACGCCGGCGCGCACGGCCAGCTCGGCGCCGCCCAGCAGCAGGGCCGGCAGCACGAAGGGCAGCACCAGCAGCAGCGGCACGCCGCCGCGGCGCCGGCGCGCACCCGCTGCGGGCACATCCAGGACGCGGGTGTGCACGTCAGTCCTTCGCGATGTAGGGCTGGGCGAAACGGGTGTCGACCAGCTCGGCAATCGCGCGGTTCAGGTCGGCGCCGGGCTTGACCAGCGCTTCGTCGCGCAGGATCGGCGCGGCCTGGCGCAGGGCGTTCACGTGTTCGGTGCCGGGCAGGGGCTGGCTGAAGTCGCTGCGCAGCTTGATCTGCAGCAGTGCCACCGGCAGCGACACCTTGGCCTCTTCGGACAGGATCTTCGCCGCCTCGGTCTGGTTGGCGCGCACCCAGGCGCGCGCCTTTTCATACGCCTGGATCACGCGCGCGGTCTCGTTCGGATGGCTGGCCAGGAATTGCTCGCGCACGTTCAGGAAGCCGTAGGTGTTGAAGGCGACATTCCGGTACAGCAGGCGCGCACCGCTTTCCAGCTCGCTCGCGGCCATGTGCGGATCGAGGCCGGCCCAGGCGTCGACCTTGCCCTGTTCCAGCGCCGTGCGGCCGTCGGCGTGTTGCAGGCTGACGTGCTCGATGTCGGACCGTTTCAGGCCGGCCACCCGCAGCGAGCGCAGCAGGAACAGGTAGGGATCGGTGCCCTTGGTGGCGGCGACCTTCTTGCCTTTCAGGTCGGCCAGGCTGCGGATCGGGGAATTCTTCGGCACCACCAGGGCGGTCCATTCGGGCCGCGAGAAGATGTAGGGGGCACGGATCGGGGTGCCGTTGGCGCGCGCCAGCAGCGCGGCCAGGCCGGCCGAGGAACCGATGTCGATGCTGTTCCCGTTCAGGTACTCCAGCGCGCGGTTGCTACCGGCGCTGAACACCCATTTGACCTTGGTGCCGTCGTCCTTGAAGGCTTGTTCGAGCCAGCCGAAGCGGCGCAGCACCAGGCTGGTGGGCGAATAATAGGCGTAGTCGAGGCGGATTTCCTCCAGCGGGGCGGCGGCGGCCAGGCGCGGCAGCGTCGCGGCGCTGATGCCAGCCGCGCCGGCGGCGGCGAGTTGGAGCAGGGTACGGCGTTTCACGTGCTTCCTTTCTTCGTTCTTGCGTTCTTGTATGCGCTGAATCGCGGTTCAGGCGGCGGATGGCTGCGGCACGATGCTGACCCGCTGCCCGGGATGGTGGGGCGCCAAGCGGTCGCCCCGGCCCAGCAACTGGCCGCGCAGGGTGCCACCGGGATAATCGGTGCGGTAGCGCCCGCGCCGTTGCAGTTCCGGCACCACCAGCTCGACCACGTCGCGCATCGATTCATGGGCCACGGCAAAGGCGAGGTTGAAGCCGTCGGCGCCGGTCGCTTCCTGCCAGGCGTCGAGCTGGTCGGCCACCTGGCCGGGGTCGCCCACCAGCACCGGGCCGCGGCCGCCCAGGCCGATGAAGCGCGCCGCCTCGCGCACGGTCCAGGTGCGCTCCGGATCGGCGGCGCTGAGCGACGCGAGGGCGGTGCGGCCGGCGTCGGTGTCGATGTACTCGACGGTGGCGTCGAGCGGCAGGCGCGCGAAGTCGACCCCGGTCCAGCCGGACAGCAGCGCCAGCGCGGCCTCCACGTCGACGTGTTCGAGGTAATCCTGGTACTTGGCCTGGGCCTCGGCGGCGGTCGGCGCGGTGACGATCAGCGCCTGCGCATACACCAGCAGTTCATCCGGATCGCGGCCGGCGGCACGGGCCGCGGCGCGGGTGGCGTCGACGTATTTTTTCACCACCTGCTTGCTGGGGCCGGC
>JAKOOD010000608.1 GCA_022701635.1 Burkholderiaceae bacterium
CTTGCGGCGTCAGCGCCAGTGCAATCATCGCGAGGGCCATCTGCCCTACGCTGCCGCCGCACAGGACCGCCAGGCGGTCGGCCCTCGTCATCGTGGAAAAGCCCGGGATGGTGGTGAAACAATAGGGCATGCAGGCCATTGTCCCGAGTCTCACTTCGCCGATATCACCGCCGCGCGCCATGCCGACCGCTGCATGGCATAGCTCGTGGAACAGGATGGATACGAACACAAGCGCCAATACGCCAGCCTTGGCAACGCCGTCGAGTTCAGCATAATCGTGGAAAAACCCCGCGTGCGCCGGCAGATTGGCGGCCAGCCAGGCGCCTTCCAGGACCAGTGCTGCGCCCATCGTGACCGGTCCGCACAGCAAGGCCATCGGTGCAGCGAGCAGGCGCACGACCCGGCGCGGCAATACAACAATGCCGCCGTTCTCATCGCCCGGAAACGCACGCGCATTAAAAATAGATGACTTCGTCATGATCCGCGCCCGTCAGTTGCCGCACCAGGTGTTTGATCGTGGCCGAGGCCGCATCCCGGTTGTCGTCCTGACCGAGTTGTTCCTCGATGTGCCGGGTGGCGGCGGCGCCCAGTTTCCAGTAGCGCTGCCGCGTGGCGACGGCCACATAGCGGTGCGCACCGATCAGAAACGTGGTCAGGTCGTTGCATGGGTGGCCGCCCCGGTAGTACATGTGCATTTCGCAAAACCGTTCGAAATGCCCGGGGTGGCGTTCGATCAAATCCGCCAGGATGGCGAAACTGGCCTGCTGCGACGCATGGCCGTGGAAGACGATATCGAAGGCGTCCCCGTTGGGCACGCACAGGACCAGGGTCGGCAACAGGCCCAGGCGATCCGCGATCTTGAAAATCGAGCGGCTGGCCTGGATTTCTCCCGCGCCGAGTTTGAAATATGCATACCGGCGCTCCTTGATCACCGTGCGATGCCAGGGTACGTCGATCAGGGAAACCACCAATTCTCCCGCATCGACCGCGCGCCGGATCTTGCGCAACTGGGAAAAATCGCTGCGGATGATTGTTGTGACGACACCGGCTTCGGCAAGGCTGGCGACGAGGTAATCCTCGAATTCCTTCGGTGGCGTGCCGACCACGATATGAAGGTTCTTTCGATAGTGCCGGGCCAGCGCGATCGAGACGAAGGTATAGGCCGAGAAATGCGCTGTCACGAACAGGCGGCCGGTTGGCGGCTCGGCCGGAAAATCGACCAGGTTGACCGACGAGACCTGGTAGAACTGTCCGGCAACGCGTTGCGTGAAACAGGTGTTGAAGACGTTTTTCCAGGTGTCGGCGCAGGCGAGTGCCCGGTCCCGGTTCATGCCATAGCGGCGTGCATTCAGGTACACGGCCGACGGACGCAGTTTTTGCAAGGGAACTTCATCGAAAATGCCTGCAGCGGATGCCATGACGATTCCAATCCTCTATGCGGATATCGGTGCAAAGCTGTCGAAATGGCGCGTAGCGGCGCCCCCAGGAAACCAGGACGCGTACGCCCTGGAAAAGCCGGCATTACAGGGTAGAGATGAACCTGCTGGTCGCCTCGATGCAGACCGTCGCGGAGGTGCAGATGCCGGCCAGCTCGCCTTCGGCAGCCATCACTTCGGTCACGGAGACTTCAACGATATCGTTGTCGACTTGCTGTATGTGGTCGTTCATGGTTTCCTCAGGTTTGTGTTCGATGCGGGTCCATACCCGCACGCCCTCTGTCATTCGCATGATGCGCAACGCTCAGGGAAGCACAGTCTAGTGGCGCGGTCATTCTCGACTTTGACGAAAATTCATTGTTCGAGAAAATAGGCCACGAAGAAATAAAGCAAGTATTGCCAAGCATCATCAAACGTGGGGAGGCTTGGACGGAAACAATGACGGATTGCAATAAAAAGCGGTGAAGATGCCGGCTTGCCTCCTATGCGGAGATCAGCTCCCGAATCCTCGCCGCCAGCGTATCCACCGGAAACGGCTTCGTCAGTACCGACATGCCCGGCTCCAGCTGCCCGTTGTTCAGCAGCGCATTCTCTGCGAATCCGGTAATGAACAGTACCTTCAGGCCAGGCCGGTTGACCCGCGCCGCGTCCGCCATCTGGCGTCCGTTCATCATGCCCGGCAGGCCGACGTCGGAGATCAAGAGGTCGATGCGCGCCTGCGATTGCAGGATCTTGAGGCCGTCGCTGCCGTCGACGGCTTCGATGGCGGTATAGCCAAGGTCGTGCAGGACGTCGGTCACCAGCATGCGCACCGCCGGTTCGTCGTCCACCACCAGCACCGTCTCGCCGGCGCCGGCCTGCGCGGACAGGGGAGCCATGGACGGGGCGTCGTCGGGGTCGGCGGCGCCGCGGTGGCGCGGCAGGTAGATCGAGACCATGGTGCCGTGGCCGACTTCGGAATAGATGCGCACCTGGCCACCGGATTGCTGGGCGAAGCCGTAGATCATCGACAGGCCCAGGCCGGTGCCCTGGCCCAGCGGTTTGGTGGTGAAGAAGGGATCGAAGGCCTTGGCGATCACGTCCGGCGTCATGCCGGTGCCGGTGTCGGACACGCTCAGCGAGATGTACTGGCCCTCCGGCATGTCGAGCGTTTTCGCACCATGGCGGTCGACCCAGCGGTTGGCGGTCTCGATGGTGATGCGGCCGCCGTCCGGCATCGCGTCGCGCGCGTTGATGCACAGGTTGAGCAGCGCGTTTTCCAGCTGCGGCTGGTCCACCAGCGTCGGCCACAGGCCGCTGATGCACACCGCCTCCACCTCGATGCCCGGTCCGACCGTGCGCCGGATCATGTCCAGCAGGCCGCCAACCAGCGCGTTGGCGTCGGTCGGCTTCGGCGCCAGCGTCTGGCGGCGCGAGAAGGCCAGCAGGCGGTGCGTCAGCGCGGCGGCGCGGCGGCTGGCGCCCATCGCCACCGTCATGTAGCGTTCGATGTCTTCATGGCGGCCCTGCGCCATGCGCATCTTCATGAGTTCCAGGCTGCCCGTGATCCCGGCCAGCAGGTTGTTGAAGTCGTGCGCCAGGCCGCCGGTGAGCTGGCCCACGGCTTCCATCTTCTGCGCCTGGCGCAGCTGCTCCTGCGCGACTTCCAGCTCGGCCTGGCGCTCGCGCTCGAGCGTGATGTCGCGCCCGGTGGCGTAGGTCAGCTGGCCTTCCGGCACCGCGGCCCAGGAAATCCAGCGCAGCGAGCCGTCCTTGTGGCGGTAGCGGTTGACGACGCGCGGGGTGCCGCCTGCGGCCGCCTCGGCGTAGGCGTCAATCGTCTGCGCATGGTCCTCCTCGACCACGAATTCGTTGACGTGATGGCCGACCAGTTCGCCGGGCGCATAGCCGAGCAGCGTGGTCCAGGCCGGGTTCACGCGCTGGAACACGCCGTCGAAGCCGATCACCAGCAGCAGGTCGGGCGAGGTGTCCCACATGCGGTCGCGCTCCGCCGTGCGCTCGGCCAGCGCCGCTTCGGCTTTCTTCTCGACCGTGACGTCGCGCGCCGAGCAGTACACCTTGGCGTCGTCCTGCACCGCCACCCACGAGAGCCAGCGCCAGCTGCCGTCCTTGTGGCGGTAGCGGTTCTCGAAGCGCAGCGCCGGCAGGTTGCGTTTCAGGATGTCGTGCCAGGCCGCCTCGGTCCGGGCCAGGTCGTCGGGGTGGATGAAATCGATGAAGTGCATGTTCGCGACTTCTTCCTCGGTCCAGCCGAGCGTCGTTTCCCAGGCCGGATTCGAGGTTTCGAAGTAGCCGTCGGCATTCAGCACGCCCAGGATGTCAGGGCTGACCTGCCAGGTGCGGCCGCGCGCCAGCGCCTGGGCGATGACTTTCTGTTCGAGTTGCGCGTTCAGTGCGCGCAGCTTGACGATCGCCTGGTCGCGCTCGGCCTCGACCGCGCGCCGCTTTTCCACGTCGATCAGCACGCCCGGGAAGTACAGTCCGGTGCCGTCCGGCCCCAGGTCGACCCGGCCGTTGGCTTCGATCCAGTAATAGCGGCCATCGGCGCGCCGCACCCGGTACTGGTGGGCGTAATGGCCGCCGTGCGTGCGCACATCCTGGATCGCGGCGGCCAGGCCGGCCTGGTCGTCCGGGTGGACGGTGGCCACCACCTGGGCCAGGCTCAGCCCTTCGCGGCCGAGGGCCGGG
This sequence comes from Burkholderiaceae bacterium, assembly GCA_022701635.1. Classification (GTDB taxonomy): domain Bacteria; phylum Pseudomonadota; class Gammaproteobacteria; order Burkholderiales; family Burkholderiaceae_D; genus Telluria; species Telluria phyllosphaerae. Next base: position 4,125 of record JAKOOD010000608.1, read on the forward strand.
TCGAGGCCGAAGGAACGGGCAAACGCCTCGTCCACCGTGAAGCGGTCGCCCGGCAAGTCCCAGAACCAGGTGCCGATGATGGCGCCGGCCGCCAGCGCCAGCTGCACGCGCTCGCCATTCTCGCGCGCCGCCGCCTCGCTCTTGCGCAGCGCGGCTTCGCTGGCGGCGCGCTGTGTGCGTGCCTGCACCGCTTCGGTGGTCTCGATGCAGGTGCACAGCAGGCCGAGGATCGGGCCGTCATCCTCGCGCAGCGGCGCATACGAATACGTGAACCAGGTGTCTTCCGGATAGCCCTTGCGCAGCATGAGCAGGGGCAGGTCTTCCATCATGAAGCTCTCGCCCTCGACCATGGTGCGATGCACCAGCGGCGCCAGCACGTCCCAGATTTCCGGCCACACCTCGCGGAAGGGCAGGCCGATCGCGCCCGGGTGCTTGTCGTGCAGGATGCCGGCATAGGCGTCGTTGTACAGCGTGACCCGTTCCGGTCCCCAGACGATAAAGGCGGGGAAGGCCGAGGCCAGCACCACGTTCAGGGTGGCGCGCAGGGTGGTCGACCAGGTCGCGGCGGCGCCGAGCGGCGACCCGGACCAGTCGCGCGCACGGATCGCGGCGCCGGTCTGGCCGCCGCCGGGTGGGAATGCATGGGTAGGATTCATACAGCGGAAGCGGGTTGCGGTGCCATGCCGGGCAAGGTGAGGTTGTGGAAGGAAACCATGCGCGCATTATCGCCCAACCAGGTGGTTTTTCTGTTCACGATTCAGTCCCTGCCCGCCGCATCCAGCTCGGCCGTCTGCGGCTTGTCGGCTTCGCCCGGAGGCGCAGCCTTCTTGCGGCCGCTGAACAGGCGCGCCACCACGATATAGAACATCGGGATCACCAGCGGCGCCACCAGGGTCGCCGTCAGCATCCCGCCGATGACGCCGGTGCCGATCGCATGCTGGCTGGCGGCGCCGGCGCCGCGCGAGATCGCCAGCGGCAGCACGCCCAGGATGAAGGCGAGGGAGGTCATCAGGATCGGCCGGATCCGCATGTGCGCGGCCTCGATGGCGGCATCGAAGGCGCTGGCGCCTTCGGCCTGGCGCGCGTGCGCGAACTCGGCCATCAGGATCGCGTTCTTGGCCGACAGGCCGATCGTCACCAGCAGGCCGACCTGGAAATACACGTCGTTGGTCAGCCCGCGCGCCATGGTCGCCGCCAGCGCGCCCAGCACGCCGATCGGCACCACCAGGATCACCGCCACCGGGATCGACCAGCTTTCATACAGCGCGGCCAGGCTGAGGAACACCACCAGGATCGACAGCGCATACAGCAGCGGCGCCTGGTTGCCGGATTGCTGCTGCTGGTAGGAGGTGCCGGTCCAGGCGATGCCGATGCCCTTGGGCAGGGCTTTCGCCAGTTCTTCCATCGCTTCCATCGCCTCGCCCGAGCTGCGTCCGGCCGCGCCCTGGCCCTGGATATTCATCGATTCGACGCCGTTATAGCGCTGCAGCTGCGACGGGCCGCTGGTCCACTGGCCGCTGGCCACCGCCGTCATCGGCACCATGCTGCCTGACTGGCTGCGCACGTACAGCTTGCCCAGGTCGTCGGGATTCATGCGGAAGGGCGCGTCGGCCTGCACGTACACGCGCTTGATGCGGTTGTCGGTATCGAGGAAGTTGTTGACGTAGCGCGAGCCCCAGGCGATCGAGAAGGCCTGGTCGATGTCGCTCGGTGCGACGCCGAAGGCGCCGGCCTTTTCGCGGTCGACGTCGACCTTGAAGCCGGGGCTGTCGGCCACGCCGTTGTAGCGCACCTGGGCCAGCGCCGGATGGCTGCGCGCCGCGGCCAGCAGCTGGTCGCGCGCCTGCGCCAGGGCGTCGTGCCCGAGGCCGCCGCGGTCCTGCAGCTGCAGGTCGAAGCCGGCGGCGTTGCCCAGGCCGCGGATCGGCGGCGGGCTGGTGGGGAAGATGATGGCCACGTTGCTGGCGCTGAAGCGCTTCTTGATGCGCTCCGACAGCGCCTCCACGCCCAGTTCCTCGTCCTTGCGGTCGTCCCAGTCCTTCAGGCGCACGAAGATCTGGCCCTGGCTCTGGCTGCGGCCGGCGTTGTTGTTGCCGTTGACGGTGAAGGTGGCGTCGACCATCGCCTTTTCGTCGCGCAGCAGGTACTGGCTGATCTGGTCGAGCACCTGTCCGGTGCGGTTCTGGGTGGCGCCGGCCGGGGTCTGTACCTGCACGAACAGGTAGCCCTGGTCTTCGTTCGGCAAAAAGGAGGTCGGCAGGCGCAGGAACATGAACGCGGTCGCCGCCAGCGACGCGGCGAACACCAGCATCCACAGCACCCAGTGCTTGGCCACCCCCTTCACGCCGCGCATGTAGTGGGCGCGGGTGCTTTCGAAGCTGCGGTTGAACCAGCCGAAGAAGCCGTGGTCGTGTTCGGCCGAATCCTTGAGCAGGATCGCGCACAGGGCCGGCGACAGCGACAGCGCGACGAATACCGACAGCAGCATCGACACCACGATGGTCAGCGCGAACTGGCGGTAGATCGCGCCCACGGTCCCCGGCGAGAAGGCCACCGGCACGAACACCGCGCACAGCACCATCGCCACGCCGATCAGCGCGCCGCTGATCTGGCGCATCGCCTTGGACGTCGCTTCCCTGGCCGGCAGCTTTTCCTCGCGCATGATGCGCTCGACGTTCTCGACCACCACGATGGCATCGTCGACCAGCAGGCCGATCGCCAGCACCAGGCCGAACATCGACAGCGTGTTGATGGTGAAGCCGAGCGCCGCCATCAGCCCGAAGGTGCCGAGCAGGACCACCGGCACCGTGATCGACGGGATCAGGGTGGCGCGGATGTTCTGCATGAACAGGTACATCACCAGCACCACCAGCACGATGCCCTCGAGCAGGGTCTTGACCACTTCATGGATCGAGACCTGGATGAAGGGCGTGACGTCGTTCGGGTACACCACCTTCAGGCCGGCCGGGAACACCGGCTGCAGCTCGGCGATGCGGGCGCGCACCAGTTCCGCCGTCTCGAGCGCGTTGGCGCCGGGCGCCAGCTGGATGCCGAGACCGGACGCCGGCTCGCCGTTGTAGCGGTTGTCGACGATGAAGTTTTCCGGACCGCGCTCGATGCGCGCGACGTCGCGCAGGCGCACCAGCGCGCCGTTCTGCCGGGTCTTGAGCACCACGGCGCCGAAGTCCTCGACCGTGCGCAGCAGGGTGGCCTGGGTGATGGTGGCCGCCACCTGCGGGTTGCCGGCGGCCGGCAGTCCGCCCAGCTGGCCGGCCGAGACCTGCACGTTCTGGGCGGTGAGGGCGGCGGTGACGTCGGTCGGATTCAGCTGGAACGAGTTCAGCTTCGAGAGGTCGAGCCAGATCCGCATCGCGTACTGGGTGCCGTACACGTTCAGGTCGCCCACGCCGTTGACGCGGCTGATCGGATCCTGGACCTTGGAGACCAGGAAGTTGGCGATGTCGTACTTGCTCATGCTGTGGTTGGTCGACACGAAGCCAATCACCATCAGGAAGGAGGGGCTCGACTTGGTCACGCGCACGCCGGACTGCTGCACCTGGGTCGGCAACTGGGGGATCGCCAGTTGCAGCTTGTTCTGCACCTGCACCTGGGCGATGTCGGGGTCGGCGCCGGTCTCGAAGGTGAGCGTCGTGGTCGAGCGCCCGCTGTCGTCGCTGGTCGAGGCCATGTACATCAGCTTGTCGATCCCGCTCATCTGCTGCTCGATCACCTGGACCACGGTGTTCTGCATGGTCGACGCCGAGGCGCCGGCGTAGTTGGCGTTGATCTGCACCGAGGGCGGCGCGACCGGCGGGAACTGCTCGACCGGCAGCGAGAAGATGGAAAGCCCGCCCCCCAGCATGATCAGCAGGGAGAGGACAATGGCGAAGATCGGGCGCCTGATGAAAAACTGCGGCATGCTGTCCTTTTGTGCGACTTGATATTCAGTTGAACAGTCAGCTTACCCTGAAGGGAAAACGGGTGGCGCGGCGTTTCGCCTGTGTTTACGGGCGCCGTTTGATTACGGGTCGGGCTGGGCGTATGTTTCTTGCAACTATCGGTGTTTAGAAAATTGGTCATCTGAAATTTGCATTACTATCAACACATTTCACAAAATCGCATTCCGATGAATTGCTCGCTGCGCCTCGAACACATCACGCACCGCTTCGGCAAGGTGCTGGCCCTGGATGGCCTGGACCTGGCCGTGCCCGAAGGCGAGATCTACGGCTTCCTCGGCCGTAACGGCGCCGGCAAGACCACCACCCTGCGCCTGCTGATGGGTTTGATTGCGCCGGATGCCGGCCGCATCGAACTGTTCGGCGAAGAGGTACGTTCGGTGCCGGTGCGGCTCAAGCGGCGCATCGGCTTCGTGCCCCAGGAGCCGCATTTCTATCCATGGATGACGGCGCGCCAGCTCGGCCGTTTCGTCGGCGGCTTCTATCCGCACTGGGACGACGCCGGCTTCGAACGCCTGCTGCGGCGCCTCGACATCCCGACCGACCGCAAGGCCTCGGCCATGTCGGGCGGCACCCGCACCAAGCTGGCGCTGGCGCTCGCTTTTGCCGCGCGTCCGGAACTGCTGCTGCTGGACGAGCCGACCACCGGGCTGGACCCGGTGGCGCGCCGCGAATTCAACGACCAGTTGATCGAGCTGCAGCGCGAGCAGGGCACGACCGTGATGTTTTCCTCGCACCTGGTCGGCGAAGTGGAGCAGGTGGCGCAGCGGGTCGGCATCATCCAGGCCGGCGCGACGCGCTTCGAAGGCACGATCGCCAGCCTGCGCGCGCAGGTGCGGCGCATCGCCGGCCTCGACCAGCCTTGCGTGGAGCCCGGCTTCGAGCAGGTGCGCGGCGATGTCTACCGCGCCGACGCCGGCGCCTGGGACGCGGTCGGCCTGCCGCCGGGCGCACGGGTGGAGGCGCTGGGCCTGGAGGACATCTTCCTGGCCTTCGCCCGCACCGACGAAGTCCAGAGCGCATGATCGCGCTGCTGCGCAAGGAGGCGCGCGAACACTGGCGCTTCATGCTGCTGCTGTACCTGATCGGCGGCCTGATGTTCCTGCTGATGTGGATCCAGGCGAGGAGCGCGATCTCGCCGCTGGCGGCCTGGCGCAGCCTGCTGCTGGGGTTCGGGGTGCCGGCCGCCATCCTGCTGCCCAACCGCCTGGTGATGCGCGAATACGGCCTCGGCACCCAGTTGTTCCTGGAATCGCTGCCGATCGGGCGCGGCACCGTCCTGCTGACCAAGTGGCTGGCCGGCTGGATCGGGCTGCTGCTGTTCCTGGTGCCGGCCTTCGGCCTGATGCTGTACGCGGCGCGCCACCAGGTCTACCTGAATGGCGGCCTGGTCGGCCTGATGGCCTTGCGCAGCCTCGTGTTCCTGGCCTTCGTGTATGCCGGCGCCTTCGCCATCGCGCTGACCCTGCGCTTCCGCTTCGCGCTGTGGGGCCTGCTGTTCCTGGGCGTGGTCCTGCTGAGCGTCCACCTGCAGCAGCCGATCACCCAATGGCCGCCGTTCCTGGTGGCCGGCGAGGCGATGGCGCTGGAAGGGGGGCAGCCGCCCTGGCGCGAGATCGCGATCACCGCGGCCATGGCCGGCGGGCTGCTGGCGGCGGCGCTGCTGCTGGCGCTGTCGGCGCGCGGGGCGCTGGTGGTGGTGCTGGCGCGGCGCCTGTCGGCCGGCGCGCGTACGCTGCTGGCGTTCGCCTTCGGCGCCGTGTTCGCGCTGTCGACCCTGCTCGAGAAACGCGTGCCGCCGCAGCCGTTCCGGCTCGAGCAGGCCGTGTCCAGCCAGGCCGAACCCGCGGTGCAGGTCGGCTGGACCGACAAGGTCGGCGGCGTGGCCCCGGGCCGGCTGGCCGAGCGCATGTCGTCCGACCTGGCGGCGCTGCAGGCCTGGCTCGGCCTGGGGCGGCTGGCGCCGCTGTCGCTGGTGCCCGATGCCTGGCGCGAAGCGGACGACATCGGCTTCGGCAGGGCCGGCCGCGGGCAACTGGTGGTGCGGGCCGCGCTCGGCGCGCCCGACCTGGCGCTGCCGCAGTTGCAGGAGATGGCCAGGATCGCCCAGATCCTCGACCAGTCGCCCGCCTACGACTGGCGCGAAGACCGCAACTGGCTGCTGCGCGGCTTCAGCGCCTGGTGGCAGGCCGAACGTACCGAAGGTTATGCCGCGCTGCTGCAGCGGCGCGCCGCCTTTGCCGCGCGCCTGCTGCATGCGCATGGCCTCGACCCCGAGAGCGCGCTGCGCCAGTCCGAGACCACCGACCAGTTGCTGGGCGACTGCCTGGGCGCCGCCTACGCCTGGCGCGCCATGCAGGTCCTGCACGCGCGCCTCGGCGCCCAGGGCTTCCAGGCGCTGATGCGCGCCGCCCTGGCCCAGCACGCCACCGACGATGCGCGCAGCCTGCTGCGGGTAGCCACCACGGCGGACCTGCTGGCGCAGGCCGGCATGCCCTTGCCGCAGCTTGCGCAGGCCATGCGGCTGGCGCCGCTGCCGGCGCCGCCCACCACGCTGCGGGTGCAAGCGGCCAGGCTGGCCGGCGCCATGTTTGAGTTGCGCTACCGCATCCTGGGCGCGCCACCTGGCGGCCTGGTGCTGGGCTACAAGACGCTGCACCCCGCAGAATCGAGCGCCCGTCCGGATGCGACTTACCGCGCCGGCACCGCCAGCGGCGTGCTCCCGGCCACGTTTATCGGCGGCAGCCGCGTGCTGGTCATGGCGGAGGCCTACGACGCCGGCCTGGCCTGCCGCTATCGCATCGGCGCCGTGCGCGCGGTCCTGCCATGAAGCGCGTCCTGCTCGCCAAGGAATGGACCGGCATGCGGTCTTTCGTCTGGCTGCTGGTGGTCATGCTGCTGCTCGACCTGCTCGAGCTGGCCGTGAGCGACCTGCAGGGCCTGCACCGTACCCATGTGCTGCTCGGCACCGCGCCCTGGATCGAGGATGCGGCGCTGTCGCTGCTACTGGCCTTTGCCATGGGCAGCGGCCTGCTGTCGCGCGAGGTCGAGGACGGCACGCTGGCCTTCCTCGACGGCCTGCCGCTGCGCCGCGCCGACGTGTTCCTGGCCAAGCTGGCGGTCGCCTGGAGCTGCCTGTTCGCGTACGCCTTCGCGACGCCGCTGCTGGGCGGACTGCTGCACCTGCTGCTGCGCCATTCGGTCGACGAGCCGATCGCGGCCTCGGCGCTGCTCTGGCTGGCGCTGCGCTATGCGCTGCTGGTGGCGACCGGGCTGGCGCTGGGCCTGCTGTTCGGCTTCGTGCGCTACCTGGCGTGGGCACTGCTGGCGCTGGCCGTGGCCGCCGTCACCCTGCTGCGCAGCACCCAGCCGCGCATCGCCGACGCCCTCGATCCGACCCAGCTGGTCGCCGCCGGCTGGTCGACCCAGGGCCTGGGCGGCGACACCGTCTGGGCCAGCGCCGCGCTGATCCTGGTCTGCCTGGCGCTCGCCTACCGGGTGTTTGCCGGCGCCGGCGGGGCCGGCATGCAGCGCCTGGCGCGGCTGGCGCAGCACCGCGGCATCGTGTTCGTGCTGTGCGCTACCACGCTGGTGGCCGGCGCGGTCGCGGTCTTCCAGGCACAAGACACGGAAGGCGACGGTCCGGGGACCGATGACGACGTGGCCGTCGTCACCAGCGCCCAGCCCGCGGCGAAGACAGGCCGCCCCCCGGCGCACCCGGCCGCGCCGGCTGCCCGCAAGTTCGTCACGGCCCACTACAGCTTCAACATCCCCGCCGGCCGCCGCGTCGACGAGGCCGACCTGAAGGCAGCCGACGCCGCCTTCGCCACCGCGGCCGAGGCGCTGTCGATCGAGGTCAAGGACCCGCCCCGCATCGACGTCGACCTGTCCGGCAGCATCCGCCACACCGCCGGCCTGGCCGCGCACAACCGCATCCGCCTCACCCTGGAGCCCGACTGGCACGAGACGCTGGTGCACGAGACGGTGCACGTGATGGCCGGCTGGATCGCCGGCGGCGAGCATGCGCGCGACCTCGACCGGATGTCGCTGTTCAACGAGGGACTGGCGCACTGGGCCGAACCCTCCTATTTGCGCGACAAGGCGCTGCGCGCGCGCGAGCAGCTGGCGCTGGCGACCCTGTTCCGGCGCAAGCTGCTGAACCAGGAGTCGCTGCTCGACAACCGCACGCTGGAACGCCAGCTCGACTGGCGGCTGCAATATCCGCTCGGCGCCGCGCTGATCGAGCTTGTCGTCAGGCGCTACGGCGACGAAGCCCCGCGGCGCATACTGGAGGCGCTCGGCAAGCCCGCGTTCCCGCCCGGGCTCGAGGGCTATGAGCTGTACCGCAGCGCCTTCCAGCAGGCCGGTTTCGACCTCAACCTGGTGTTGAACGACTACGCGCTGCAGTTGCGGCGCTGGAGCGATGACGCCGCACCTGCGATCGACGCCATGGCGCGTCCGCGCGGGCTGCTGGTGCGCGCCCCCGGCCAGGCCGGCGTCGCGGTGCAGCTGGACCGGCCGCTGGCCGCCGGCGAGCAGCTGGTGGTCCAGTTCCGGCCGCGCCCCGACAGCCGGCTCGACGACGTGACGGCGGTGGACCACCTGGAACGCGACGCCCGTTTCGGCAGGCGCCCGGTGGCCTGGTTGCCGCTGTCGCGGGTGGCCGGCAACCAGCTGTGCTACCAGCTGGGCGTGCGCAACCGCTTCTACGACATGGTCGAGCCCTGGCAGTGCCTGCCGCTGGACCGGGCCGCCGCCGCCGGACCGTGACGGCCGACGGTCCGATTGGCGCCGTCCTCTGCGGGCCGGCGGGATTGCTGCTCTAATAGCGCTTTCTATCGTTCGCTGTCGGATAAAAAGGAGCAACACCAATGACCATCGCCTTCCTCGGCCTCGGCGCCATGGGCCAGCACATGGCTGCCAACCTGCTGCGTGCCGGCCAGATCGTCCACGTCTGGAACCGCAGCCCCGAACCGGTGCAGGCACTGGCGCAACAAGGGGCCAAGGCCGCCGCCACGCCCGCCGAGTGCGGCATCGCCGACGTCGTGTTCACCATGCTGGCCGACGACGCCGCCACCCGCGCCGTGCTGATCGACGGCGGCGTGCTGGACGCGATGGCGCCCGGCAGCATCCACGTCAACATGGCCACCGTCTCGGTCGCCTTTGCGCGCGAGATGGCCGAACTGCACGTGGCGCGCGGCATCGGCTACGTGGCGGCGCCGGTGCTGGGCCGGGTCGACGTCGCCGCGGCCGGCAAGCTGAACATCCTGGCCGGCGGCAGCGACGAGCTGATCGCCCGCGTGCAGCCGCTGCTCGACCTGCTGGGCCAGAAGACCTGGCGCTTCGGCGACGCGCCGGAACAGGCCAACGCCATCAAGCTGGCCTGCAACCTGACCCTGGCCTGCGCCATCGAGGCCACCGGAGAGGGCGCCGCGCTGGCGCGCGCGCACGGCGTGCCGGCGGCGAACTTCGTCGACCTGATCACCAGCACCCTGTTCGCCGGCTCGCCGGTCTACAAGGGCTATGGCGGCATGATCGCCGAGGCGCGCTACAGCCCGGCGGGCTTCAAGCTGTCGCTCGGCCAGAAGGACGTGCGCCTGGCGGTGGAAGCGGGCCGGGCACAAGGCTTGCCGCTGGCCTTCGGCGACGCCCTGCAGGGGGTGCTGCAGGAAGCCGTGGACGCCGGCGACGCCGACCTCGACCTGGCGGCGCTGGGCAAGAACGCGGCACGCCGCGGCGGCCTGGTCTGACGGGGCCTTCGTGGACAACCTCACCGACAAGCTGGCCGCGCAACTGACGCGCCTGTACCTGGCGCCGGAAGCGCTGACGCGCGAGGCGCTGGCCCAGCACCTGCAGGGCAAGACCACGCTGGCCATCAAGCTGACCACGGCCGACAACCTGACGCGCGCGCTGGCGATCCCGTTCCGCAAGCTGGCCTTCGCCGCCGAAGGCCAGCACTGGACCCGGCTGTGCGAGGTGGCGAATGCGCTGCAGGGCGAACTCGGCCTGCCGGCGCCGGCGGTCAGCATCGACGGCGCCAACGCCTATTATTTGTGGCTGTCGCTGGAAACGCCGGTGCCGACCACGCGCGCCCAGGACTTCCTGGCCGCGCTCAAGCAGGCCTACTTTCCCGAGACCGACCTGGCGCCGGACGCCGCCACCGCGCCGGTCTACCTGCCGCCCTGCCTGAACCCGCGCAGCGGCAAGTGGGCGGCCTTCATCCACCCCGGCATGGGGGCGGCGTTCGCCGACGAATCCGGGCTGGAGATGGCGCCGCCGGCGGCCGGGCAGGTGGCTTTCCTGGATGGGCTGGACAGCATCGGGGCGGCGCAGTTCGAGGCGGCGCTGGGCAAGCTGCAGCAGGGGCGGGGGGCGGTGGCTGCCGCACCCGTGGTACCGGTCGTGGCGCCGGTCGCCGCTCCGGCGCCGGACAGTGTGCCGGCAGCGCAGCCGGTGGCGGCGCCGCAGGGATTGCTGCTGAAGGATGCGACGCTGGAGGATATCGTCAGGTTCCTGCACGCGAAGAACATCGAGCCGACCTTCCGCCATGTGCTGCCGAAGTAAAGGCTGCGGCGCAGCGTTGGCGGCGGATTTTTGCGTCAGCCAATGCACGTCACCCCTGCGGAGGCAGGGGCGACGGTTCATATTACCGGGCTGACGTTCAAGGCTGCGGATTCCACCCCGCCCCACTACCGTAACCCGCAAACACCTTGGCCCGCGTCGCAAAGCGCGCCGCCACCTCGGCATCGGTCAAGGCATACCCACCCACCCGCAAGCGCAGGTCGATCGGCACCCCGGCCAGCGTGGTGCTGCCGTACTCGCGCCAGCCGGCGTCCGCGCTCGGGACGGCCGGATTCGGTGCCGGCTGGCCGTTCACGCCCAGGCCGGCCCAGCCCGCGGCCGCCACGTGGCTGTCCATCTTGCAGTTGACGAAGGCGATGTTGTCCCAGCTCGCGCTGCCGCCCGGGCTGCGTGCCAGGTAGGTGGTACCGGCCGGCACGTCGCCGTGGTTCGGACCGGGACCCGGACCGTGGGTCAATGCACTGTTGAGGAACACGTAGCCGATGTCGGCGGCGACCGGCACACGCGCCTGCAGCACGTAGCCGCCGCTGGTCGCGCTGGCGCTGTCGCCGACGCTGCGGATCTCGCTGTTCTCGAACAGCGCCGCGTGGCTGCTGCCCCAGATGAAGTCGACGTTGCCCGCCACCAGCGTGTTGTAGAACCATGCCCAGCCCTTCAGGTTGAGCGTGTCCTGCTCGCTGTAGAAGCTGGCGTTCCTGGCCACCAGGCGCGTATCGCTGTTGAAATACACGGTTTCCGCCTGGCCCGAGATCGATGCCGAACGGATGGTCGTGTTCGTCATGCTCAGGTTGTCGAGCACCAGCATGTCCGCCGCTTCGACCAGCATCACGGCGCGCCCGCCGGCCGGCGAGCCGGCGATGGTGGGCGACTGGCTCGATCCGGTACCCGGGTTCAGCGTCTCGTTGTTGGTGTAGCGGATCGTCACGCCGTCGCGGCTTTCGCCCCGGATCGTGACGTTGTCCTTGCCGTTCAGGTACAGCAGCTCGTCGTAGGTGCCGTTCTTCACGTTGATGGTGACCGGCGTCGCCTTCGGTACCGCCCCCATCGCATGGTTCAGCGCGCCCTGCACCGTGCGGAAGTCGGCGGCGCCGTCGTCGTCGACCGTGAGCGTGGTGGCGGTCGGCGGCGCCGCTTTCGTCGTGAACGACCAGCCGCCCAGCTTGCCGATGCCGACGAAGGGCAGGCCCCCGAGCGTGGTGCCGGTGAACACGCCGTCCGCGATGGCGACGTAGTACGCGGTGCCGTAGGCCAGCTTGTTGGCGTGCGGGACGATGGTCACGGTGTTGCCTTCGATCCGGATCGGCGCCGTGTTCACGCGCCGCACCAGCGCCTGGCCCGGATAGCCGAGCGCATCGGACTCGCCGCTCGGGCGGATCACGTCGACCAGCGCATCGTCGCTCTTGCGGAAGATGCGGATGCTGCCGATCGTGCCCAGGGTCGGCGGACGGTCGAAGGTCAGTTTCAAGGCACCGTCGACGTTGACCGCGCCGGCTTGCGCGGCCGGCTGGCTGGCGCCCTGCAGCGGATAGGTCTGGACCGGCTGCACGAATTGCGCGCCGACCGTGGCGGCGATGGTGCGCGTCAGCGACGGCGCCGAGCCGCTGGTGAACACGATGCTGGCGCTGCCGGCCGCCAGCGGGGTCAAGGTCACGGTATTGCCGCTGGCGACCGCGCTGACCACGTTCGGGTTGCTGGAGGCGACCGTGAAGGCATCCGGCGTGTTGTCCGCGGTGACGGCCGTGACCGCGACGTTCAAGGGCGCATCGCCCGCTTCGGCGCTGTAGGTGAGCGCGGCGGGATCGAGGGTCAGCTGCACCGGCTTCTGGCGCGGGTCGCCCACCCGCACGTCGTCGATCTGGAACGATTTGTTGGCCGTGTACAGGCCGATCAGGCCGCGCTGGCTGAAGGCCGTGTCGGCGATCGAGCCCAGCTTCCTGCCGTCCAGGTAGACGGTGAGGGTGCTGCCGATCAGTTCGAAGCGCACGGTATAGAACTGGGTATCCATCGCGATCGGCTGGCGCGACTGGAACGGACGGCTGAGCGATCCGGCCAGCATCTTGGCGATCTCGACTTGCGTGCTGGTGGTGCTGCTCTGGACGTTCAGGCCGCCGCCGTACCAGTTGTTCGCATCGACGTAGCGCGTCACCAGGTACAGCTGCTTGTTGCCGGTGGTGCTGTTGGCCATCGGCTTGATGCGCGCCTCGACGTAATAGTCGCCGGACGGCACGCCGCCGAATGCTTCCGGCTTGACCAGCGCCAGCACGCCGCCGGTGG
>JAKOOD010000632.1 GCA_022701635.1 Burkholderiaceae bacterium
CGATAGAAACGGCCGATGAAATAAAAACGCGCGCCGTCGCGCATCGTGCCGCGCACCGCGTCGCGGAACGCCCCGACGTCGTCCGGGTGCAGGTAGTCGGCCATCAGCCTGGCGGCGTTGACGATCTGCGCGCCCGGCGCGACGTCGAAGATGCGGTACATCTCCTCGTTTTCCCAGGTGCCCTGGCCGGATGCGGCATCCCAGGTCCAGATGCCGAGGCGGGCGGCTTCGGTGGCCAGGCGCAACTGCGCTTCCGCGCTGCGCAGGCGCAGCTGCGCCGCCTCGAGCGTGGCCCGCTTGTCCTGTTCGTCGACGATCTGGTCACGCACCGCCCGCACCTCGTGCAGCGCGGTCACATCGTTCATCGAGATCACCGCCCCCAGGATCTGGCCGGCGCCGTCCGTCAGCGGACGCCCCGACACCTCGACGTGGCGGCGCCGTCCATCCGCCGATTCCACGACCACCTTGGCATCCTGTACCAGCTCGCCCTGCAGCGCGCGGTACAGCGGCATCTCGCCGACCGCCAGCAGCGCACTGCCATCGGCGCGGTACAGCCGGTAATGCTCGGCCCACTGGTCGAAGCGCAGCGGCCGTTCCTCGAGACCGTGGATGTCCCGGGCGGCGTCGTTGAAGAAGGTCAGCTTGCCCTGGCGGTCGCAGGCAACGATGCCGTTGTCCACGCTTTCCAGCACGGCAGCCAGGAAGGAGCGCTGTTCGGAGCGCGCATGCGCAGGCTTGTCCGGCGGCGCCTTGCGCATGGCATATGCTTCGCGGACGACCTTGCCGAAGCCGAGCACCGTACTGCCATCCTGGTCCAGGATCCGGTTGACGACGCCGTCGCAAAACACCGTGCTGCCATCGTTGCACAGATGCCAGCGTGCATCCATCGAGCGCCCCATCGTCAGCGCGACATGCAACTCCTCGGCCGGGGCATTGCCGCGGCGGTCTTCCTCGGTGAAGATCATGGCGACCGGCTGGCCGACCGCTTCCGCGGCAGGCCACCCCAGCAGGCGTTCGGCACCGGCGGACCATTCAAGGATCGTGCCGTCGCGATCCATTACGATCATGGCATGCTCGACGGCATGCCTGGCCAGCAGCTGATAACGTTGCTCAGATGTAAAACTGTGCATGAAATGTGGCCTTGCTCGCAGGACGGGCCGGGTGACCGGCTGGGTTGATGTCTGGAAGCATTATTATAACGATCCGTTGGCCCCCCGCATCGTCATCAGGTCGCGGATGCGCATCGCCAGCGTCTCCACCGCGAACGGCTTGGTGAGTATCCGCATGCCCGGCTGCAGGCGCCCGTTGCCGATCAGGCTGTTCTCGGCGTAGCCGGTAATGAACAGCACCTGCAGGCCGGGCCGGCGTACCAGCGCGGCATCGGCCATCTGGCGCCCGTTCATCCCGCCGGGCAGGCCGACGTCGGTGATCAGGAGGTCGATGCGCGCCTCCGACTGCAGTATCTTGAGGCCGGCCGCGCTGTCGGTCGCCTCGATCGCGGCATAGCCGAGGTCCGCCAGCACCTCGGTCACCAGCATGCGGACCGAGGGTTCGTCGTCGACGATCAGCACGGTCTCGCCCTGTCCCGCGCGCGCCACCTCGGCCGCGCGCTGCGCCACGTCCTCGCTTTCGACGTCGCCATAGTAGCGCGGCAGGTACAAGCAGACCGTGGTGCCGTCGCCCACTTCCGAATAGATGCGCACGTGGCCGCCGGACTGGCGCGCGAAACCGTGGATCATCGACAGCCCGAGCCCGGTGCCCTCGCCCAGCGGCTTGGTGGTGAAGAAGGGTTCGAAGGCGCGCGCCACCACCTCGGGCGTCATGCCGGTGCCGGTATCGGTCACGCACACCGACAGGTACTGGCCTTCCGGGATGTCGTGGGTGCTCGACGCCGCGTAATCGAGCCATTTATTGGCGGTCTCGATGGTGATGCGGCCGCCGTCCGGCATGGCGTCGCGCGCATTGATGCACAGGTTCAGCAGCGCGTTCTCGAGCTGGCCCGGGTCGATCAGGGACGGCCACAGCCCCATCGCGCCCACCACTTCCAGTGCGATATGCGGCCCGATGGTGCGCCGGATCAGCTCTTCCATCCCGGCGATCAGGCCGTTGACGTCGGTCGGCTTGGGGTCGAGCGTCTGGCGCCGCGAAAACGCCAGCAGGCGGTGGGTCAGCGCCGCCGCGCGCCGCGACGCGCCCTGCGCCACCGTCATGTAGCGCTCGAGGTCGTCGATGCGGCCCTGGCGCATGCGGATCTGCATCAGGCCGAGCGCGCCGGTGATCCCGGCGAGCAGGTTGTTGAAGTCGTGGGCCAGGCCGCCGGTGAGCTGGCCCACGGCTTCCATCTTCTGGGCCTGGCGCAGCTGCTCTTCCATGTTGCGCTGGCTGGTGGTCTCGACACCGACGCCGGTACGGCGCACCGGCTTGCCCTCGGCGTCGACGTGGGTGCGCCAGCGCGACAGCACCCAGCGCACCGTGCCGTCCGGATGGCACAGGCGGTATTCCAGCGCCATGTCCCTGCCCGACACCAGGCTGCGCGCGATTTCGGCCTGCAGCGCCGGCCGGTCGTCCGGATGGACGTTGCCCAGGAATTCGGTAGTGGGCACGCCGGCGGCCGCGCGTACCGGATCGAGGCCGTACAGCTTGGCGATGGCGGCGTCGGCCACGTAGCGGCCCTGCACCAGGTCGGCGCGCCAGGCGCCGATGCCGCCCACTGAATTCAGGGCCAGCCGCGAGAATTCCTCGGGATCGCTGACGACTTTTTCGCGCAGGCGCTCGGGCGCCAGGTCGCGCCCGGCCGCATATACCCGGCCTTCGCTACAGTTGCCGGTCCAGGCTATCCAGCGGTAGGACCCGTCCTTGTGGCGGAAGCGGTATTCGAAAGGCACGTGCAGCGGCTGTTCGAAGATGCCGGCAAAGGCGGCGACCGTGGCGTCCAGGTCGTCGGGATGGGTGTAGGCGAGGAAGGTGGTGCCGACGATCTCGTGTACTTCGTAGCCGAGCAGCTCGGTCCACATCGGGTTGACGGTCTCGATCGTCCCGTCCGGGAGCGCGACCACCAGCAGTTCGCGCGCCAGCAGCCAGAACCGGTCCTGGGCACGGGTCCAGGCGGCAGTGGGCTGCGCGCTGCGTTTATCGTTGTCCATGTGCGTCTGAAGCAAGAATTTCGTAGATGCCTCATCTAAGCGCAGCCGGGCCGTGTGGTCTGTTCGCTAACACTCACGGGCGGCTGGACAGTCATCCAGCATGCATGGAGTTTGCTACGGATGAAAAAACGGCCGGGCATTGCTGCACCGGCCGTCTCATTTACCCACGTCGTCCCCGCGCAGGCGGGAACGACGAATCAGTATGCGAACTTCTACCTTGCTTTACTTCGCCCCACCCAGCAGCATCTCGTTCAAACGCTTCACGAACGCCGCCGGATCAAGCAGGCTGCCACCCTCGGCCAGCATGGCCTGGTCGAACAGGATGTGTGCCCAGTCGCCGAAGCGCGGGCTGGCCGCGTCTTCGTACTTCAGGCGCGTCACCAGCGGGTGGTTCGGGTTGATCTCGAGGATAGGCTTGCTGTCCGGCGCGTTCTGGCCGGCCGCCTTCAGCATGCGCACCAGGTTGG
>JAKOOD010000656.1 GCA_022701635.1 Burkholderiaceae bacterium
GCGCTCGAGCGCGGCCTGGCCGAAGCGGGCCGCGGCTACAGCGACAAGGAGATCTTCGGCATGATCTTCGAACCCGGCTTCTCGACCGCCGAGCAGGTGACCAACCTGTCCGGCCGCGGGGTCGGCATGGACGTCGTCAAGCGCAACATCCTGGCGCTGCGCGGCAGCGTCGACATCGCCAGCAGCGAAGGCGCCGGCACCACCGTGACCGTGCGCCTGCCGCTGACGCTGGCCATCATCAACGGTTTCCAGGTCGGCGTCGGCAAGTCGGTGTTCGTGATTCCGATGGAGATGGTCGAGGAATGCATCGAGTTCCGCGAGCTCGAGGGGGGAGCGCCCGGCCATGACTACGTCGACCTGCGCGGCAGCCCGCTGCCCTTCGTGCGCCTGCGCGAACGCTTCGGCATCGGCGGCGCAGCGGCGCGCCGGCGCAGCATCGTGGTGGTGCGCTACGGCAGCACCCGCGCCGGCCTGGTCGTCGACAGCCTGCTGGGCGAGTTCCAGACCGTGATCAAGCCGCTCGGCAAGGTATTCGCCGGCGCGCGCTTCCTGTCCGGCTCCTCGATCCTCGGCAACGGCGACGTCGCGCTGATCCTCGACATGGCGGCGCTGCTGCACGACGTCGAGAACGAACATCAACTATCAACATTCAACACTATCTGACCTGGAGAGCCACCGTGCTTAAGAACCTGAAAATCGGCATCCGCCTCGGCCTCGGCTTCGGCGCCCTGCTGCTGCTGCTGCTGGCGACCGCCGTGCTCGGCATCGACCGCATGGCGTCGATGAACCAAGCCACCGTGGGCATCACGACGGATGCCTATCCGAAGGTCGTGCTGGCCAAGGACCTGATCCGCGACGCCGCCGACGTGCCGCGCCAGATGCGCGGGATGCTGCTGGCCGTCGACGAGGCCGAAGTCGAGCGCTATCACAAGCAGACCGAGAAAGCGCGCGCCAACATCCAGGCCGGCATCGCCGAGCTGACCAAGGTGGTTGCCAGCGACAGCGGCAAGAAGCTGCTGAAAGAGATCGTCGACGCCAATGCGGCACTGGAGCCGATGTATGCCCAGGTCTACGGCATGGTACGCGGCGAACGCCAGCGCGCGGCGGAATATATCAGCAAGCAACTGGTGCCGGCCGACCGCGCACTGACCGAGGCCGCCGGCGCGCTGGCCAAGCACCAGGCCGACAAGATGGACGCCCTCGCGCAGCAAGCCGCCAAGACCTACGACGAGACGCGCCAGCTGGTGATCGGCATCACGGCCGGCGCCGCGCTGCTGGCCTTGCTGGTGGCGACCCTGATCACCCTGTCCGTCACCCGGCCGCTGCGCCAGGCGGTGCAGGCCGCCGACAGCCTGGCCGCCGGCGACCTGACCGTGGACATCAAGGCGACCAGCCGCGACGAAGCCGGCCTGCTGCTGGCCGCGATGAAGAACATGGTGGAAAAACTGACCCACGTGGTCGGCGAAGTGAACGGCGGCGCCCAGTCGCTGGCCTCGGCCTCCGAGGAAGTCAGCGCCACCGCGCAGTCGCTGTCGCAGGCGGCCTCCGAGCAGGCCGCCGGCGTCGAGGAAACCAGCGCCTCGCTGGAGCAGATGACCGCCTCGATCGCGCAGAACACCGAGAATGCCCGCGTCACCGACGGCATGGCCTCGCAAGCGGCGCGCGAAGCGGCCGAAGGCGGCGAAGCCGTGAAGGCCACCGTCACCGCGATGAAGCGCATCGCCAAGCAGATCGGCATCATCGACGACATCGCCTATCAAACCAACCTGCTGGCGCTGAACGCGGCGATCGAAGCGGCGCGCGCCGGCGAACACGGCAAGGGTTTCGCGGTGGTGGCGGCCGAGGTGCGCAAGCTGGCCGAACGCAGCCAGGTGGCGGCGCAGGAGATCGGCGAAGTGGCGACCAGCAGCGTCGAACTGGCCGAACACGCCGGCGCCCTGCTCGACCGCATGGTGCCGAACATCCGCAAGACTTCCGACCTGGTGCAGGAGATCACGGCGGCTTCGGAAGAGCAGTCGTCCGGCGTCGGCCAGATCAACGCCGCCGTCGGCCAGATGAACCAGACCACGCAGATGAATGCATCCAGTTCGGAAGAGCTGGCGGCGACCGCCGAAGAGATGAGCAGCCAGGCCGAGCAGCTGCAGCAGGCGATGTCCTTCTTCCGCGTCGCCCATGCAGCCCCGCGCGCGCGCCTGGCGGCCGTGCAGCGCACGGCGCCGGCGCACCCTGCCCGCAGCCGTAGCAGCAGCACCGGCGGCAGCACCCTGCGCCTGGCCGACAGCTTCGCCGCCCAGGGCGAGCTGGACGAAACCAACTTCACCCATTTCTGATATGAACAGCGACATCGACAAGCATGCCAACGCGCCGGCGCAATACCTGACCTTCATGCTGGGCGGCGAATCCTTCGGCATCGGCATCATGGCGATCAAGGAGATCATCGAATTCGGCAGCGTCACCGACGTGCCGATGATGCCGGCATCGATCCGCGGCGTGATCAACCTGCGCGGCGCGGTGGTGCCGGTGATGGACCTGGCGGCGCGTTTCGGCCGTCCCCCGGCCGTGCCGGGCAAGCGCACCTGCATCGTCATCGTCGAGCTGGACCTCGAGGGCGAGCGCCAGGTGACCGGCGTGGTCGTCGACGCGGTCAGCGCGGTGCTCGACATCGCGGCGGCCGAGATCGAACCGGCGCCCTCGTTCGGCACCCGCATCCGCAGCGACTTCATTGCCGGCATGGGCAAGGTGAACGGCAAGTTCGTGATCCTGCTGAACGTGGAACAGGTACTCAGGCTCGAGGGCCTGCCCGGCCTGGCCGGCGATGCGCTGTCCTCGACCGACCTGGCCGCGGCCTGACGCTTCGGCTTGAGCGCGCCATGCAACAGCACACCATCAGCGGCAGCGAATTCGCCAGCTTCCAGCGCTTCATCTTCGACATCGCCGGCATCACGATGTCCGATGCGAAAAAGGCGCTGGTCAGCGGGCGCCTGGCCAAGCGCCTGCAACACTACGGCCTGCCGAGCTACGACGCCTATTTCCGGCTGCTCAGCGACGGATCGCACCCCGAGGAAGTGCAGCAGGCGGTCGACCTGCTCACCACCAACGAAACCTATTTCTTCCGCGAGGCGCGCCACTTCGATTTGCTGCGCCAGGCCGCGGCGAGCGCGCGCCCTTCCCTGCGCGCGGGCTCGCCGTTCCGGGTCTGGAGCGCGGCCTGCTCGTCCGGCGAGGAGCCGTACAGCATGGCGATGGTGCTGGCCGACGTGCTGGGCGACGCACCCTGGGAGATCACGGCGTCCGACATCAGCACCCGCGTGCTGCAGCGCGCCCGCACCGGACACTACCCGATGGAGCGCGCCAGCCACTTGCCGCACGCGTACCTGCGCCGCTACTGCCTGAAAGGAATCCGCGAGCAGCAGGGCACGCTGCTGGTCGAGCGCGCCCTGCGCCAGCGCGTGCGCTTCCGCCAGGTCAACCTGAACACCGACCTGCCGGGGGATCTCGGCAGCTACGACGCCATCTTCCTGCGCAACGTGATGATCTACTTTAATGGCGACACCAAGCGCCAGGTGGTCGCGCGCGTCGTCGCGCGCCTGAAGCCGGGCGGCCATTTCATCATCGGCCATTCCGAGAGCCTGCAGGACATCAACGACAGCCTGCATTCGGTGATGCCGTCGGTGTACCGCAAACCGGGTTGAACGCATGCCGCTGAACGAGATCAAGGTGCTGGTGGTGGACGACTCGGCCGTCGTGCGCAAGGTGCTGGGCGCGATGCTGGAGAGCGCGCCCGGCATCCGCCTGCTGCACGCCGTGGCCGACCCGCTGCTGGCGATCGAGCGCATGAAGCAGCAGTGGCCGGACGTGATCGTGCTCGACGTCGAGATGCCGCGCATGGACGGCATCACCTTCCTGAAAAAGATCATGGCCGAGCGCCCGACGCCGGTCGTGATCTGCTCGACGCTGACCGACAAGGGCGCCGAGACCACGATGGCGGCCATGGCGGCCGGCGCCGTTTGCATCATCACCAAGCCCAAGCTGGGCCTGAAGGACTTCCTGACCGAGAGCGCCGACGAGCTGGTGGCCGCGGTGCGCGCCGCCGCGCAGGTGAACGTGCGGCGCCTGGCCGCGCGCGCGGCCCTGCCGGCAGCCCCGGCGCCGGCGGCGAAACTGAGCGCCGACGTCATCCTGGCGCCGGCCGCGGACACGCGGGCCGCGCTGCGCACCACCGAACGGGTGGTCGCGATCGGCACCTCCACCGGCGGCACGCTGGCGCTGGAAGAAGTATTGACGGCGCTGCCGCGCGTGACGCCGGGCATCGTCATCGTCCAGCACATGCCGGAAAAATTCACCGCCGCGTTTGCCGAGCGGCTGAACAAGCTGTGCCAGATCGAGGTGCGCGAAGCGCGCCACGGCGACCGCGTGCTGCCCGGGCGCGCGCTGATCGCCCCCGGCGGCCGCCACATGCTGCTGCGGCGCGACGGCGCCCAGTACTACGCCGACGTGATCGACGGCCCGCTGGTGAACCGCCACCGACCCTCGGTGGACGTGCTGTTCCGCTCCGTGGCGCGCCAGGCCGGCGCCAATGCGCTCGGCATCATCATGACCGGCATGGGCGACGACGGCGCCGCCGGCCTGCTCGAGATGCGCAAGGCCGGCGCGCGCACCGTGGCCCAGGACGAGGACAGCTGCGTGGTCTACGGCATGCCCAAGGAGGCGGTGAAGCGCGGCGCGGTCGAAAAAAGCGTGCCCCTGACGTCGATCCACCGCGAGATCCTGCAGCAGCTGGCGGCGCGCTGAGCCCGGCGGCAGTTCCGCTTCCGGCAAGCCTGCCGATTTTCCGGCATCATCGTCTCCTCGATAGCATTCACACAAGGAGAACACAATGTCCGGCAACAGCGCCAATCCCTTCACGCCCTACGTCCCGCCGCGCGTCTGGTCGCCCGCCACCCAGACCGGTGGCGCATTCGCCAGCATCAACCGCCCGGTCGCCGGCGCCACCCATGAGCAGGAGCTGCCGGTCGGCAAGCATCCGCTGCAACTGTATTCGCTCGGCACTCCGAACGGCCAGAAGGTCACCATCCTGCTGGAAGAGCTGCTGGCGGCCGGCCACGGCGGCGCCGAGTACGATGCCTGGCTGATCAAGATCGGCGAAGGCGCCCAGTTCGGCAGCGGCTTCGTCGACATCAACCCGAATTCCAAGATCCCGGCGCTGCTCGACCGCAGCGGCGAGACCCCGGTGCGCGTGTTCGAATCCGGCTCGATCCTGGTCTACCTGGCCGAGAAGTTCGGCGCCTTCCTGCCCAAGGACGGAGTGGCGCGCACCGAAACCTTCAACTGGCTGATGTGGCAGATGGGCTCGGCGCCCTTCGTGGGCGGCGGCTTCGGCCACTTCTTCGCCTACGCGCCGGAAAAGCTGGAATACCCGATCAACCGCTACGCGATGGAAACCAAGCGCCAGCTCGACGTACTGGACCGCCTGCTGGCCGAGCGCCGCTTCATCGCCGGCGACGAGTACACCATCGCCGACATGGCGATCTGGCCATGGTACGGCGGCCTGGTGCTGGGCGAGCTGTACGGCGCCGCCGAGTTCCTGTCGGTGCACAAGTACCAGCAGATCCGCCGCTGGGCCGACGAAGTCGCCGCCCGCCCGGCCGTCCAGCGCGGCCGCCGCGTGAACGGCGTGCGCGGCGACCCGGCGACCCAGGTACCGGAGCGCCACGAGGCGTCGGATCTGGATTGATCGTGTTTCCTGGCGTCTAGCGAACGCACCCTGATATCGATTGACGTTAGCATTTGTTCATTATCAGTCGATTATCAGGAGTACCGAGCAATGGATTCGCAAAACGACAAGCCCGACGGCAAAGCGGACAACAAAGCGGACGACAGCGTCCAATCCTCGCGCCGCCGCTTCGTTGGCACGGTGGCAGCCGGCATCGCCGGCGGTGCCGCCCTCGCCCCCGGCCTGGCCCAGGCGCAAGCCGGCGCACCCGCCACCAACCCGCCCCGTCCACTGACCCCGCCCCCTTATCCGAAGCCGCCGTTCCAGCGCCAGAAGCAGGAGTGGCCGGGCCTGGCCAGCAAGATGACGCCGCGTCCCGACCACGGCGAAACCACGTATAAAGGCAGCGGCCGCCTGACCGGACGCCGCGCGCTGATCACCGGCGGCGATTCCGGCATGGGCCGCGCCGCCGCCATCGCCTATGCGCGCGAAGGCGCCGACGTCGCCATCAACTACCTGCCGGCCGAGGAGCCCGATGCGCGCGAAGTCGCGGACCTGATCCGCCAGGCCGGCCGCAAGGCGGTGCTGATCCCCGGCGACCTGCGCGACGAGAACTTCTGCAAGAAACTGGTGGCGGATGCCGCCAGACAGCTGGGCGGCCTCGATATCCTGGTCAGCAACGCCGCGCGCCAGCAATCGCTGCCCTCCATCCTCGACCTGTCGACGGCCGAGATGGACCAGACCTTCAAGACCAACCTGTATGCGATGTTCTGGATCGTCAAGGCGGCGGTGCCGCTGATGCCGCAGGGGAGCAGTATCATCGTGACGGCCTCGGTCCAGGCCTACGACCCCTCGCCCAACCTGCTGGCCTATGCCTCGACCAAGGCGGCGCAGGTGGCGTTCGTGAAGGCGCTGGCCAAGCAGCTGGCCGAAAAAGGCATCCGCGTGAATGCGGTGGCGCCGGGACCGATCTGGACGCCGCTGCAGGTGACCGGCGGCCAGACCCAGGAAGGGCTGGAGAAATTCGGTGCGGATTCGCCGCTGAAACGGCCGGGCCAGCCGGGCGAACTGGCTGGCGCTTACGTCAACCTGGCATCAAGCGAATCGTCGTATACCACCGGCCAGGTGTATGGTGTGACCGGGGGCGCGGGCTTCCCGTAAGCCGTTCGGCGGCACCGCCGGTTGCGTTCAGCGGCGCAGCCGGCAAGCCGACGCCAGTTTTGCCAGCAGCGAAGCCAGCCATGAGCGGGTGGGGATCGGTTGGCCGAGCGGGCCGGCGACATTGCAGCGTGGATTGATCAGCATGTTATCAAACTCCAATTTATTTTCAGAATAATCATGCCGCCCCGTTGCTTCCATGCGCTGGCTCGCATAACAAGGGCTCAAGCATACGTGGCAGACGACAGCGCGTGGTGGCCGCACTCGGCTGGCCATTTGCACAATTGATCTGCCTCAAATGAATGAATTATTCAGGAGCAAGCCATGGGTTATTCGGAACGCGACAAATACGGCATGTACAAGGCCAGCGGCGGCGCTGCGGGACCGGGTCCGGCGCTGATGGGGGCGGACACCCTGCTCGGCGAAAAAGTCGTCAACGCCTATGACATCGAGCTGGGCGACATCAAGGAAATCATGCTCGACATGCAGACCGGCCAAGTCGCCTACGCGGTCCTGGCCTTCGGCGGCTTCATGGGCATGGGTGAAAAGCTGTTCGCCGTGCCCTGGCAGGCGCTGCACCTGGACACCGCCAATCAACGCTTTCTGCTGAACGTCGACAAGGACCGCCTGAAGACCGCGCCCGGCTTTGACAAGGACGCTTGGCCCGACATGGCCGACATGCAGTGGGCGAATTCGATCCACGCCTTCTACGGCACCGCCCCCAACCACCCGGGCACCCCGACGCGGGCACCCGGTGGCGTCACCGCGGCCGGCGGCGACCTCGCCACGGACAGCGGCACCAGCCTCGATCCACGCGCCGGCAACCAGGGCGGCGACAGCGACATCAGCCGTATCCGCGGCAGCAATATCGGCTGAACCTGCGCGAGATCGACGGTAGCACAGCCATGAAAAAGCGGGCTCTCCTCAGGCGAGACCCGCTTTGATCGGATGCGTGCAGATTACGGCTTGTAATACTTGACCGTGCTCATCGCAGCGCCGTTGCCGGTCAGGGTAATGGCCGAACCTTGCGGCAGGTAGAAGGTGTTTGCCGAAGCGCTGACGGCGACAGTGGTTGGGGTCGACGTCGGCTGGAACACCAGCGTATTGGATGCGCCATCGACGGTGACGGTGCCGCCGGATTGCGCAGCGCTGATCCACATGCTATTCAGATTGCCGGTGAGGTTCAGGTTGGTGGCGCCGCTGAATTTCACCAGATAGGTCCCACCCGAGCTACCGTTATTGAAAGTGCCGACAGTCAGGTTCATGGCGTTACTCGGCACGGCCGGTACGTCGACCAGGGCGGACGTGCTGGCGGCAGGCGTCGTGGCAGGGGTGGTTGCCGGCGTGGTTACCGGCGTCGTGGACGGTGCCGTTACGGACGTCACAGGTGCCGCAGAACTGACCGCGCCGTCACTACCACCGCCGCCACAGGCAGTCAGGAGCGAAGCGATAAGGGCCGAGTGAGAAGTTTGTTGATGGTGCAAACGTGTAGTTGAGTAAGGGAAACTAATGTTAACACCAGGTAACTTTCTAAAATAAAATATATTAGGAAAATTTTTTTGAACACCCAAATTTTTTTAGTTTTAAGCCAGTTTCCGCTTAAATTTCAGAATAAATTCTCTCAATTATCACCAATTATAACTATATTGTTGTTTTTCAGTATATCAGCGGATACCTGATGTGAATAATCACAATTGTTTATATTTTAATAATATTCAAGTGTCGGGTGACACAAAACATGAAAACTGTGCCAACTTAGTGAAAACCGCGTGCCCCGTTTGCTGAAAAACGGTCTTTCCCGGCTCGATGTTGCGACACATGCAACAGCTGTCGTACACTGGTCGAACTTCCGCTATCGGCCAAGAGCAGACATCCGCCTTTCATTTCCGCGCTGCCAAGTCTCTGTATGTACTATGATCATTTCAGCTAGCGTACTCCGCTCTAGCCTGCATTGGGATCAACCTGTTTGCCCCCCCTGGTGCCCAAGACGGTCAAATCCTCCCGTATGTACCGTATGCGGGGCTTCACCGAAATAACGCTGCGCAGCGTTGCCCCTTTTCCTTCGCGCAAACTCTTTGCTGGCGGACTATCGGAGTACATCACGAAAGCCGTTGTCTGTCGCGGTCTCAATCAGGTTGCAGTCGAAAACGTACCAGATTCAAAAATTGTACGTCCAACGGACGCCATTGTTGTTTAACAATAGGAGATATATCATGGTCAAACTAGCGTTGTTCGTTCGTCTGGAAGCCAAGCCTGGTAAGGAGAAAGACGTCGAGAGCTTTCTGTTGAGTGGTCTGCCGCTCGTTCAGGCAGAGCCTGGTACGACAGCGTGGTTCGGCATCCGCCTGGGGCCGTCAACCTTTGGCATCTTTGACGCGTTTCCAGATGAGGCTGGGCGCGAAGCTCATCTTTCCGGCAAAGTCGCAGCCGCGCTGATGGAAAAAGCGGATGAGTTATTCGCCGAGCCGCCATCAATCGAAAGAATTGACGTTCTTGCGGCAAAGCTGCCGGGCTGAGCAAGCCGAACAAGTCGTTCCAACGGCTCGCTGGTGGCGCCAGCAAGCGCAGCTTAGCGCGGGCGCTGAGCGCCCGCTTTCTGGAATCGGCAAGGACTGCTTTGTGTCGAAAGCGGCCTGTCGATAGGTCGGGCCAGCCCGCAGGAATTTTTCATTATTCAAGGCACATCAGCCGAAAATTTTCACTTTTTCTGTCACTTCACTATGCCAACTGTGACAGAAATAGTGGAAAAAGCCTTTGCAATCAGTACCTAACTTTTCACTTATTGCGTCTTCCGACATCAAGACCGCGCATGACGCGTGGCGTCCACCGCGCCATGCCTTCCCTGCATGGCGCGAGTATGCCTTTAGCATCAACGCAGCATCGACTCCCACACCTTCTGCAAGCGCTTGCTCGACACCGGCATCGGCGTGCGCAGTTCCTGGGCGAACAGCGATACGCGCAGCTCTTCCAGCATCCAGCGGAACTCGATCATGCGCGGATCGATGTTCTTCAGCGGCTGGTTCTTCACCGTGCGCTGGAACTGGCTGGCGGCGGTCTGCCACTCGGCCATCAGCTGGGCGTCGCGCGAGGCATTGGTGCGCAGCTTCTCGAGGCGGATGTTCATCGCCTTCAGGTAGCGCGGGAAGTGCGACAGCTGGGTGTAGTCGGTCTCGGCGACGAAACGCTTGTGCACCAGGCCCTGCAACTGCGCCTGCATGTCGGCCGCCACCGCCTGCGGCAAGCCCTGCAGCTTTTTCGGCAAGCCATGGAACTCGGCCAGGATCGCCCCCACCAGGCGCGCCACCTCGTTGATCAGGAGGCCCAGGCGGCCCTTGCCTTCGTCCTTGCGCTTGTTGAACGACGCCGCGTCGTGAGGCAGCGGATCCTGCATGCAGGCGATCTCGATCGCCTTGTTGACGATCTGCTCGCGCAGCTCGTCCGGCGAGCCGACCGACATGAACTGCATGCCCATCTGCTGCAGGCCCGGCACGTTCTTCTCCGCGAACTTCAGCTGCTCCTTGAACTGCAGCGCGAACAGGCGGCGCAGGCCGATGCGGTGGGTGCGCGCCGCCACGTTCGGATCGTCGAACACTTCCAGGTCACAGGCATTGCCCTTGTCGACCAGGGCCGGGAAGCCGATCAGGGTCAGCTTGCCCTGGTTGATTTCCAGCAGTTCGGGCAGTTCGCCGAAGGTCCAGCTGGTGATGTTCGTATGCTGGCTGACGACGGGCGCTTTCTGCTCGTGCGCAGGCGCCGCCGGAGCGTTCGCCTTGCCTGTCGGGGCGGCGGCAGTTGCACCGGCAGCGGCAGCGGCCGGCGCAGGCTTGCCGAACGCCGCCTGCACCGTACTGGCGGATGCCGGCGTCTGCGCGGCCATGCGCTGGAAGCTCTGGCGCGCCTGCCCGCCCCGCTCCGCCTGCAGCGTCGCCAGGTTGCGGCCCATGTCGAGCTGGCGGCCATGCTCGTCGATCACCTTGAAATTCATGGACAGGTGGGCCGGCAGGGTTTCCAGCTTGAAGTCGGTGGTCAGCACGCGCGCGCTGGTGT
>JAKOOD010000673.1 GCA_022701635.1 Burkholderiaceae bacterium
AAGGCACCCGTTCGCTGTCGACCACCGACCGCGCCACCATCGGCAACATGGCACCGGAATACGGCGCCACCATGGGCTTCTTCCCGGTCGACGAAAAGACCGTCGACTACTTCCGCGGCACCGGCCGTACCGAAGAAGAGCTGGTTGCTTTCGAAAACTACTTCAAGGCCCAGAACCTGTTCGGCGTGCCGCAGGAAGGCGAGATCGACTACACCCGCGTGGTGCACCTCGACCTGTCGACCGTGACCCCGTCGCTGGCCGGTCCGAAGCGTCCGCAGGACCGTATCGAGCTGGGCAACATGAAGTCGACCTTCACCGACCTGTTCTCGAAGCCGACCACCGCCAACGGCTTCAACAAGAGCCCGGACGACCTGAACAAGGTCTACGAAACGACCAACGGCGTGCGCGTGAAGAACGGCGACATCCTGATCGCCGCCATCACCTCGTGCACCAACACCTCGAACCCGAGCGTGCTGCTGGCCGCCGGCCTGCTGGCCAAGAAGGCCGTCGAGAAGGGCCTGACCGTCGCTCCGCACATCAAGTCCTCGCTGGCCCCCGGCTCGCGCGTGGTCACCGAGTACCTGACCGCCGCCGGCCTGCTGCCTTACCTGGACAAGCTGGGCTTCGGCGTGACCGCCTACGGCTGCACCACCTGCATCGGCAACGCCGGCGACCTGACCGCGGAACTGAACGCCGCGATCACCCAGAACGACATCATCGCCGCCGCCGTCCTGTCGGGCAACCGTAACTTCGAAGCGCGTATCCACCCGAACATCCGCTCGAACTTCCTGGCCTCGCCGCCGCTGGTCGTCGCCTACGCGATCGCCGGCAACGTCAACAAGGACCTGATGACCGAGCCGGTCGGCAAGGGTGCGGACGGCGTCGACGTCTACCTGGGCGACATCTGGCCGACTTCGCAGGAAGTGCAGGACCTGATGAAGTTCGCGATGAACTCGGACGTCTTCAAGGCCAACTACGCCGACGTCAAGGGCAACCCCGGCGCGCTGTGGGAAAACGTGTCGTCGGTGTCGGGCCAGGTCTATGACTGGCCGGAGTCGACCTACATCGCCGAGCCGCCGTTCTTCAGCGACTTCGAGATGACCCCGAAAGCCAGCGCCGCCGGCTTCACCGGCGCCCGCGCCCTGGGCGTGTTCGGCGACTCGATCACCACCGACCACATCTCCCCGGCCGGTTCGATCAAGGAAGACGGTCCGGCAGGCAAGTACCTGAAAGAGCACGGCGTGCTCAAGGCCGACTTCAATTCCTACGGCTCGCGCCGCGGCAACCACGAGATCATGATGCGCGGCACCTTTGCCAACGTGCGTATCAAGAACAAGATGATCCCGCCGAAGGCCGACGGTTCCGCAGTCGAAGGCGGCATCACCATCCACCAGCCGAGCGGCGAGCAGCTGTCGATCTATGATGCCGGCATGAAGTACATCGCGGAAGGCACCCCGACGATGATCTTCGGCGGCGAAGAGTACGGCACCGGCTCCTCGCGCGACTGGGCCGCCAAGGGCACCCAGCTGCTGGGCGTGAAGGCCGTGATCGCCCGTTCGTTCGAGCGTATCCACCGTTCCAACCTGGTCGGCATGGGCGTGCTGCCGCTGCAGTTCCTGGCCGACGACAGCGTCGAGACCCTGGGCATCACCGGCAACGAAACCTTCGACCTGAAGGGCCTGGAAGGCGAGATCCGTCCGCAGATGCAAGCCGTGCTGGTGATCCACCGCGCCGACGGCAGCACCAAGGAAACCTCGGTCCTGCTGCGTATCGACACCCCGATCGAAGTCGACTACTACAAGCATGGCGGCATCCTGCCGTTCGTGCTGCGTCAGTTGCTGGCTGCATAAGGGTCAGAGCCCGGTTCTCAGCGGCACACGCAAAAGGGCTGGAACCTGTGAGGGTTCCAGCCCTTTTTATATTGTCAGCTGCAGCACGTCGCCCCTGCGAAGGCAGGGGCCCAAGTTCGTGGCGGACCGTGACGTAGGGGTCGGAGCCCGGTTCTTCTGTTGGGGCTCTGACCCCGGTTCTCAGCGACAAACGCAAAAAGGGCCGGATCCTGCCAAGGATCCGGCCCTTTCTTTATTGGTGCTGCATATGACGCGACGGCACACCGGGGTCAGAGCCCAACCTTCAAAACCGGGCTCTGACCCCTCCTACGTTTCGGCCCACATCCGCAACAGGTTGTGATAATGCCCGGTCAACCCCACCAACTCCGGCCCATCCCCATGCTGCGCCCGCAAGGCCTGAATATTCGCATCCAGCTCGAACAACAGGGACCGCTTCCAGTCATCCCGCACCATGCTCTGCACCCACAGGAAGGACGCCAGCCGCTCCCCGCGCGTCACCGCCATCACCTGGTGCACGCTGGTCGACGGATACACGATCGCATCCCCGGCCGGCAGCTTGACGTCGTGCGCGCCGTAGGCGTCGACCACCGACAGCTCGCCGCCGTCATAGTCGTCCGGATCGGACAGGAACACCGTGCACGACACGTCGGCGCGCACCGCCGCCCCGCCCCGCTGCGCGCGGATCGCGCCATCCACGTGCGGTCCGTAATGCTCGCCGCCGGCATAGCCGTTGAAGTAAGGCGGCAGGATGCGCAGCGGCAGCACGCCCGAGAAGAACAGCGGATTGGCCATCAGCGCCGCGCTGACGATGCCGCCCAGTTCCAGCGCCAGCGGCGAACCTTCAGGCAGCTGGCGGTTGCGCTTGACCTGGGCGCCCTGGCTGCCGACGCTCTGGCGGCCATCGACCCAGTCCGTCTCGCGCAGGCGTGTGCGGCACTGCGCCAGCTGTTCCGGACTGAGGACGCCGGGGATATGCAGCATCATGGTTCGCTCCTCCAAATGAAAACGCCCTCCCCCGCTCGCGGCGCAGGAGGGCTGTGCCAATTATATGAAACTCAGAACTTCAGGTTGGCGGTCAAGCTCGCCGAGCGGCCCGGCGCCACGCCGGCGTAGTGCGGCGACGACACCTTGTCGAAGTACAGCTTGTCGCCCAGGTTCTGCACGTTCAGTTGCAGCGACAGGTCGCGGTTGACGTTGTAGCTGGCCATCGCGTCGAAGCGGGTGTAGCCCGGCGCGAACTTGTTGTTGTTGACGTTGGCGTACACGCGGTCCATCGACGACAGGCCGGCGCCGACCGTGAAGTCCTTGTTGATCGCATAGCTGGTCCACAGCGTGGCGCTCTTCTTCGGTGTGGTCGGGAACTGGTTGCCGTTGTACGGCGATGGCGCATACACGGCCGGCGCGCCCGTCGCAGCGGTATTCAGGTAGCCGTTGTCGGCCACCACCGCATCCAGGTAAGTGACGCCGCCGAACACGGTCCAGGCTTGCGTGACCTTGCCCGAGAAGCCCAGCTCGACACCCTTGACTTCGCGGCGACCGACGTTCTGGGTGGTGCCGTCCGGTGCGGTCACGCGGGCATTGTTCAGCTCGCTCTTGAACAGGGCGGCGCTCAGCGACAGGCGGCCGCCCGGCATCACGTCCCACTTGGTGCCCAGTTCCCAGTTCTTGCTGCGCTGCGGCTGCAGGTTCTGGACCTGCACGGTCAGGCCGTCCAGGCCGTCGCCGCCGTCGTTGCCCGGCGGCGTGGCCGAGGTGGCGTAGGACAGGTAGATGCTGCCGTTGGTGGCCGGCTTGTACACGATACCGGCCTGGGTGCTCCAGAAGGTGCTGCCGACGTGCGCGCGGGTGGCGGCGGCGGTGCCCGCTGCCGGGGTGAACAGCTTGCTGTCGAAATCGTCGAAGCGCGCGCCCAGGTTCAGCAGCCACTGCGGGGTGAACTCGACCGTGTCGAAGGCGTAGGCCGCCTTGGTCGTGGTCTCGACGCTGGTCTGGGTCGGCGACAGCGTGCGGGTGTAGACCCAAGGATCGTTCGGGTTCGGGTTGACCAGCGTGGTGCAGTTGTACAGCGTGGCCGCGCCCGAGGTCGGGCAGGTGAAGGTCTTGGTCAGCGGGTTGTTGGTGCCCGGCGTGAACACGTAAGCGGCACGGTCGGTGCGCTCGCGCGAGAATTCGACGCCGGCGTTGTAGCTGTGCTTGATGCCGGCGGTCTGCAGCTCGCCGCTCAGGCTGGTGACGTTGGCGGCGGTGGCGGTCTCGGTGGCGCGCGAGTTGGCGCGGCGCCAGACGTTGCCGTACAGGACAGTGTTGCCCTTGGAATCGTCGGGCTGGGTCCAGACGTAGTCGTTCTGGGAGCGGCCATAGCGGGTCACGTTGCGCAGCACCGCGGCTTTCGAGAACGCGTGGCGCAGGTCGACCGTGCCGACGTCGCTCTTGGTGTCGCGGAAGTCGCGGTTGGCCAGGCCATAGAAGGTATTGCGGTCGACGTTCCAGGGGCGGCCGTCGCCGTTACGGGCGACATTGCTGCCGCTGCTGAACGGGTTGTTGAAGGGGATGCCGGTGTCCGGGATCTCGTGCGTGGTCAGGTGGTAGACGCTGACGATGGCGCGGGTCGGGCCGTTCAGGCCGAAGGTGACGGTCGGCGCCACGCCCCAGCGGCTGCCGCAGACCACGTCGCGGCCCGGCGTATCGGCTTCGTGGCCCATCACGTTCAGGCGGAAGGCGCTGTCGCTCCCGATGTTGCGGTTGATGTCGGCGGTGACGCGCTTGTACTTGTCCGTGCCGATGCCGACCGAGGCGTTGTTGAAGTCGTAGGCCTGCGCGGTCTTGCTGACCAGGTTGACGCCGCCGCCGGCCGAGGATCGGCCGCCGTAGGCCGAATTCGGTCCCTTGACCACTTCGACCTGCTCCAGGTTGAAGATCTCGCGCGACTGCGAACCGGCGTCGCGGATGCCGTCGACATAGGTGTCGGTCTGGGCGTTGTAGCCGCGGATGAACAGGTTGTCGCCGACCGGGTTGCCCCCCTCGCCGGCGCCGATGGTGATGCCGGGCACGGTGCGCAGCGCGTCCGTCAGCGACACGGCGCCGGTCTGGGCGATGATCTCGGCCGGGACCACGGTGACCGATTTCGGCGTATCCAGCAGCGGCGCGGTGAATTTCTGGTTGGCCGATGCGGCGGCCTGGTTGTTGGCGCCGGTGACCTGCACGGTCGGGATCGATTGGTCGATAACGAGGTCGGGTGCCGCCTGGGCGCCCAGCGGCAGGGCCAGCGTCGCCAGCATGGCCAGTGCCGGGGCCGGCAGGGGGACGCCGTGCTTGCGGCTCTTGATGAAGGCGTTGCGTGGTGCCGCGGTCTTGTTATGGCTTGTCATTGTGGTCGAGGTCGGCGCCGTCTCTCTCCATCCGGCGCTAAAAGAAAATGAGAACGATTCGCATTATGATTCTTGTTAGACGGTTTGACAAGCGCCGATGAGCAGCAGGGAGGCTTCGATCATGGCGAACTTGCCGGTGCGTTACTGGCATATGGCCGAATCAACTACAATACCGGGGGTATGGGTTTATCATGATTGACCGGACCCCGATCTCACCACATCAATTTACCGAAGAGACTCCCAAGCGCTATGCGTCGCCCCTCCAAAGATTCACCCAAACTCTCGGCAGAAAGCCAGCGTCTCGTCAGTATCAGCCAAGCCATCGTGCAGGCGGCCAGCCGCGTTGAAGAACGGACCTGGGAGCGCAACCTCGACTCGCAGCTGCAGAAGCTGCTGAAGACGAACCACCAGGACAGCATCGACGGCGCGCTCAACGTCCTGTTCAAGGGCGACCTCGCTGCCTACGACGTGCTGATGGATTGCGTCGAAGCGGTCAGCGAGTCTTCCTGCATGACCGAACAGGCCGACGGCGGCGAAACCCAATGGCAGACCCTGCTGATCGCGGCGCCGGTACTGGCCTGGACCCGCTTCGCGATCGCTTCGGGCACCATTCCGGGCGACGTGCTCGGCACCCTGGGCGCCCACCTGTCGGCCCACCTGCTGGCCGAGGGCACCGAAGTGGCGCTGGCCCCGACCCTGTATTCGATCGACCAGTTGCCGCGCACCCATGCCGACACCTATGCGCTGACCCACAAGCTGGCACAGACCGCGCACAAGAGCGGCAAGAACGGCGGCAAAGGTAGCGTTCGGCCGGCCGAACCGGGTCCGGACACCTCGCAGTTCCTGGCCGACACGCGCTACCTGCTGGCCGCCGTGGTCGCCCCGCAGGGCGCCCCGCTGTTCCGCTGGCAGGAGCCGCAGCACCATGTCAACTTCGAAGCCGTGCGCGACGCCGCGCTCGAGCAATGGCGCGCCCAGGCCGGCCCCAGCATCGGCCGCCTGCTGCCGGGCTGCGGCATCGAGCTGCTGCTGCCGGAAGCGTATTACGTGGCCTGCCGCGAAGCCGACAAGCTGATCCGTCCGGTCTCGATCCGCGCCGCCGTCCATTACCTGACCCACACGCTGGGCGTGGAACCGGGCGACCTGCGCGCCGTCGTGGCCGGCTTCGGCGACGAAGCCAGCGACACCCAGGTCGACGAATACCGCGTCGGCTTCACCCTGCGCCAGCAGGCCGACGTCGTCTACGGCATCGTCTGGCCGCTGTACGGCCAGGAAGACGAGGAAGGCACGCCGATGGAAGGCCCGGCTGCGGGCGAACGCCCGCTGGCGCCGCTCGACGAGATCGTCA
Organism: Burkholderiaceae bacterium; assembly: GCA_022701635.1. Classification (GTDB taxonomy): domain Bacteria; phylum Pseudomonadota; class Gammaproteobacteria; order Burkholderiales; family Burkholderiaceae_D; genus Telluria; species Telluria phyllosphaerae. The sequence continues at coordinate 6,567 of JAKOOD010000673.1, forward strand.
GCCACCTGAACGAAGTCGGCATCACGCACGTCAAGCGCATCGGCGAACGCTATGTGGCCGAATATTGCGACGATTGCGGGGCGCCGCTGTTCGCCGACCCGAGCGGCGAGCTGGTGCATGCGGAGATGCCGGAGGATACGCCGGCGGGGAGTGAGCATTTCCACTAAGGACAGGCTCAGTTCCAACGCGTAGGGTGGGCACCCGGTGCCCACGCGGAAGCTGGCGTCATGCAGACGTTCGCGTGGGCACGGGGTGCCCACCCTACGTGCTGCCTGCGCAGGGGCGACGTTTTGAGGTCGCGGGTCTAGGTTTGCCGCTCGGCCTGCTCGGTCTGCTCGGCCTGTTCTATCCGCTCGGCCTGTTCTATCCGCTCGGCCTGCTCGATCCGCTCGGCCTGCTCGATCCGCTCGGCTTGTTCAATCCGCTCGGCCCGTTCAATCCGGCCGGCCCGTTCGCTCCGCTCGGCCTGCATCTCCTGCTCCGCCAGGTACGCATGGATCTGCGCCACCGCAGCCGCCCCCTCCCCCGCCGCGGCCGCCACCCGCTTGGTGGACCCGGCCCTTACATCCCCCACCGCGAACCCCCCGTCCACGCTGGTCTCCAGCGCGCGCCGCGCATGCTCGCCGGTAGCCTCGAACCCGGTCGGCACGAAGCCCTTGTCGTCCAGCGTCACGCCGCACTCGTCCAGCCAGTCGCTGTTCGGATCGGCGCCGATGAACAGGAATAGGTGGCGCGTCTCGCAGCTGTGCACGGTGCCGTCACGGCGTGCGCGGTAGTGCACGCGCGCCAGGCCGCCCTCGTCGCCTTCCAGCGCCGCCACTTCCATGTGCGTGTGCAGTTCGATGTTGGCGCTGGCCGCGATGCGTTCGATCAGGTAGCTCGACATGGTCGCCGCCAGCCCCGGCCCGCGCACCATCAGGTGCACCTTGGCTGCGTGCGCGGACAGGAACACCGCGGCCTGCCCGGCCGAGTTGCCGCCGCCGACCAGCACCACTTCCTGGCCGCGGCACAGGCCGGCCTCGACCGGCGACGCCCAGTAATACACGCCGCGGCCTTCGTAGCGCTCGAGATCGGGCAGCGGCGGCTTGCGGTAGCGCGCGCCGGATGCCAGCACCACGGTGCGGGCACGCAGGCAGGTACCGTCGTCCATTTCCACCCTGATCGGACGCGCATCGCACAGCAGGCGCACGGCGCGCGCCGGGATCGCGATCTCGGCGCCGAACTTGAGCGCCTGCACGTAGGCGCGTCCGGCCAGCGCGCGCCCGGAAATACCGGTCGGGAAGCCCAGGAAGTTTTCGATGCGCGCGCTGGCGCCGGCCTGGCCGCCGTAGGCACGCGCATCCAGCACCATCGTCGACAAGCCTTCCGAGGCCGCGTACACGGCGGTCGCCAACCCGGCCGGACCGGCACCGGCCACCAGCACGTCGTACACCTTGTCGCGGTCGATGCGCGGCAGCGTGCCCAGGCAGCGGCCCAGTTCGACCAGGCTCGGGTTGCGCAGCACGAAACCGTCCGGCAGCGCCACCAGCGGCCAGTCCGATTCCGTGCGCCAGTGGTCGCGCACCAACTGCGCCGCTTCCGCATCGCGCGCCGGATCACGCCGGGTGTAGGGGTAGGCATTGCGCGACAAAAAGTTCTCGACGTCGAACAGGCCGGCATGCCCGCTCGGGCCGACCAGGATCGGACCGCCCGGCTGCTCCTCGATCAAGCGCACCCGGCGCAGGATGAAGGCGCGCATCAGGCGCTCGCCCAGCTCGGCCTCGGCCATCAGCAGCGCGCGCAGCGAGGGCGCGTCCAGCACCAGCGTGTCGAGCTCGCCCACGGCGACGCCATCCACCAGAGGCGGCCGCCCGGACAGCGAGGCCACCTCGCCGCTGAACTGGCCGGGGCCGTACTCGACCACCTCCACCCGCTTGCCGAGCGCGTCGGTGCGGCTGCACAGCAGGTGGCCGGCCAGCACCACCACCATGCCGGGCGAATCGACGCAGGCGCGGAACACGGTGTCGCCGTCGTGCCAGCGGCGCGGCATGGCGAAGCGCTGCATGCGGCGGATGTCCTCGCCCCCGAGCACGGGATAGATCTGGTGCCCGCGCGTCGCGAGGTCGACCGCGGAGCGATGTTCTTCAGGCAGGAATTCGGAAATCGACATGGTGGACCGCCTCCTTGGGAAGTGATCCGACCATCCTAAACCAGACTACTGTTTTGGCAAGGCTGCAATGACGCGTTTCGCGAACTCGGCCGTATTGCCGGCGTGCCAGCGCCACACGACCACCAGGTCGTGCTCAGGCGAGACCACGATATCGTTGCTGCCGGCACCGAGGGCGGCATAAGCACTGGATGGCAAGCCCGGCAGGTTCTTGCCCTGCGTATTCAGCCACCACAGATAGCCGTAGTCCGGTCCGTGCTCGCTCGGACTCAGGGCCGCCTTGACGTAGTCCGGCGGCAGGATCGGGCGGCCATTCCAGTTGCCGCCGCGCAGCCACAGGTAGCCGAAGCGCGCCATGTCCCAGGAATCGATCCACATGCCGCCGCCCCAGCGCGTGCCGCCGCTGACCGAGGCCATGGGGCGGCCGTCGATCTCGACGTAGCTGTTGGTGTACGGCACCCACTTCCAGGTAGCGGAGGCACCGATCGGGCCCATCACTTCCTGCTGGAACACGTCCGGCACCGGCTTGTTGAACACGCGCAGCAGCGACAGCGCAAGGCGGTTGATACGCACGTCGTTGTACTCGAAATGGCTGCCCGGCGCCCCCAGCGCACGCGGCTTGCGCTCGCCGGCGCCAAACGCGTCATGGCCGATGAAGTCGGCGTTCTTGCCCCACAGGCTGCCTTCCCATTCGGATTCCTGCTGCAGATGCTGCTTCCAGGTGACTGCGGCGTTTTGCGCGGATGCGTAGCCGCCATCCCTGACGGTCTGCCCCACCGGCTGGTCGAGGTCGGCGATGCGGCCGTCGCGCAGCGCCACGCCGGCGACGGTCGCGAGCATGCTCTTGGCCACCGAATAGGTCGGGTCGACGAAATGGGTGTCGCCGAACTCGGCCACCACGTAACCCTTGTAGATGACGACGCCGTTGGTCGGCGCGCGCCGCGACGGCAGCGAACCGAGCGGCTCGCCGAAGGTCTTGCGCTGGTCGGAAAAGTCGCGCTCGCGTTCGGTTTCGTGGGACTGCGCGAAGGCGATCGCCTCGGCCAGCCTGGCGCCATTGACGCCGAGCTGGGCCGGGGTCTTGCGGGCCCATTCGGCGGGCGGCGGAAAGTAGGCGGCAGATGCGGCGGTAGATGCGGCAGCGGATGCGGCAGCGGATGCGGCAGCCAACGCGGCCGGCTATCGCTGTCAACAAGGACGTTAACAGGATGGCGCGCCGCGTGACCTGAATCATGCTTTATCTTTCCATTGCGAATAAGGCGAGCGGATCAGGCTGGAATTGTAGTAACGCTTGTCGCCGGTGACTTCGCGCCCGATCCAGTCCGGCTTGTCGAAGGCTTCGTCCTCGGACCCGAGCTCGATCTCGGCCACTACCAGCCCGGCGTTCTCGCCCGCGAACTCGTCGACTTCCCAGACGTGCCCTCGATAGTCGATGCGATGGCGGGTCTTTTCGACCAGCGGCTGCTCGCACAGGCGTTCCAGCAGCTCGGCGGCGTCGGGCACCGGAATGCCGTACTCCCACTCGCCGCGGCTGACACCCGTCACCTTGCTCTTGATCGTGATCACGGCACGCTCGCCTTCGATGCGAACCCGCACGGTCCGTTCGGGGTCAGAGCACAAGTAACCCTGGCGCATCAGCGTTGGCCGGCCTTGGCCGCGCCAGCCTTCGCCGGCAGGCAGGAATTTGCGTTCGATTTCGACGCCCATGCCCGCCCCCGCTCAGTCGTCCAGCGATTGCAGGATCGGCTGCAGCATCGCCGCGCCGAGCGCCACGCTGCGCGCGCCATTCCAGCCGACCTGCGGGTCGGGTAGGTCGGCGTTGTCCTTGAACGGCATTTCCAGCGTCAGCGACAGGCACTTGAAGGTGTGGCCGATGTACTTCGAGGCCAGGGTCAGCAGCTCCTCGTTGTACTTGCTGGCCGCATAGCCGATCTTGTTCTGGAAGTCCGGGCTGCTGGCCATGTAGCGTTCGATGAACGCGTTCTGGGCCGCCGCACGCTCCGGCGTGAAGTCGGTCAGCATCTCGCAGCCGGCCACGAAGTTGTAGGGCAGCGCTTCGTCGCCGTGGATGTCGAAGAACATGTCGACGCCGGTTTCGTGGATCTTGTTCTTCACGCACAGCACTTCCGGGCTACGCTCGAGCGACGGTTCCATCCACTCGCGGTTCAGGTTGGCGCCGGTGGCATTGGTGCGCAGGTTGCCGCGCACCGAGCCGTCCGGGTTCATATTCGGCACGATGTAGAACACGGCGCGCTGCAAGAGCTTCCTCGCAACCGGGTTGGCGTTGTCCAGCAGCGCATCCATCATGCCCTCGACGAACCACTCGGCCATCGTCTCGCCCGGATGCTGGCGGGCAATCACCCAGATCTTCTTCTCGGCCTGCGGATTGCCGATCACGACCAGGTTCATGTCGCGGCCGTCGACCGTGGTGCCGATATCGTGCACGCGCGCGATCGGGTTCTCGGCGACTTCGCCCAGCAGGCGCAGGTGGCGTTCCCAGGTGTAGGGCTCGAAATAGGCGTAATACACACTGTCCAGTTCCGGGGTGTGCTCGACGCTCAATACCTGGCCGTCGAAACGGGTCGGCACCCGGAACCAGTTCTCGGTGTCGTAGCTCGCCACCACCTGGTAGCCTTCGAAACCTTTCGGGTAAGTGGCCTGGCCCGCGTTCAGGAAGCGGATCGTGCAGGCCTGGCCGCGCGCGCCCTGCAGGCGGAAGTGGAACCACTGGTGGATGTCGGCATGCGAATCCTTGCGCAGCTTGAGGTCGATGCGGTCCGGCGTGTCCGCCTGGACGACGTCGATCGCGCCGGCGTCGAAATGTTGGCTGATTTTGATGGCCATGGCTGTTCCTTGGTTACGCGTGCTTAACGGGTACTTATTGCGCTTCGAGATCGATCAAATCCTTCGCGTACGCCAGCATGACCTGGCGCATCAATTCGACGTTGCCGCGGTCCAGGACCACCGTCAGGTCGGGTTTGCGATCGAGGTTGAAGGTCATGCTGATCTTGCCCGGCAATACCTTGCAATTCACCGTGGACGCACGCGGGACGTTCGGACTGTCCCAATCCATCTGCGTGATCTGCGGACCGGCCGGCGGCGCCTGCAGGGCCGGATCCTGGTTGACCGGCAGGTGCTTGAGCAGCCAGAACACGATCGATGCCGGGACGAATACGCAGACGTCGCTGCTGCCCTGGTTGGAGAACTTGACGAGCAAAAGGTTGCCAACCCGGTCGCACGACATGGACATGCTCTTGACTTGGCGAATGACCGCAGATTTCACGACGAATCCCTAGGAAATATGGTTAAAAAGGCGCAAAGATTCTACCCCATCCCCTATCGGAATTGTGTGAAAGAAATGCAAAAAGGGAGGGGCAATCCGCTCCTCCCTTTTCCTTGACCCGCAGGCCCTGCTTGCGGGAGGACGGCGCCGCCGTTCTCCCGTCCGTTGTAGGCATTATTGCTTGTTGCCTTTCGACGAGCTGCGCGAGGATCCGGATGCGGAACCCGAAGCCGATGCCGATTGACGGTTGCCATGACTCATGCTGCCTGCACGACGTGCCTCTTCCGAGGTGAATTCGTGTGCGGTGCCTTTCTGGTGCGCCGCCTTGCCGCCTTCGCTGGCGATCTGGCGCTGACGCTCCGGGTCCATCGATGCGAAACCACGATTCTTGGTGCCGCCGCTCTGTTTGTTGCCCTGGTTGTTCGATGCCATGCTCTTCTCTCCTCGCGTTGCTGGAAAAACCGCCGCGTCCTGCGGCAGGCGTTGCCCGATGCCGCCGGTGAAGTACCGTTGAGCGATCGGTGGGAATCATCTTATGCAGCTCGGATGGGTGACACTATAGGAGTATTTCAGATGACTTTGTAGGACAATGAGAGACAGAAAATGCACTTACGAAATCTACTTCCAGTAGTAAATAACTCGTCAGTATTTCTCCTACAGTCAGCGACAACGTCTTCCTATACTGGACCCGTGCCGGAAAGCGCATCATTTCCTTACCAGGCGGGGCGTAGCCCTGCACTCATCCGTTTGAAAAGGAGACGCGACCATGGACGCGAACCAACGTAGCGAAATCAATAACCAGACCAACAACGGCGCCAACGAAAAATGGACGGCGGGCGCGACCGGCAAGAGTGCCGAGAACGGCGCCCCGCTCGACCACACCTACCCGCAGGGGCTGGGCGTGCAGCAGCAGGGTAACCAGCAGCGCGACATCATGGGCACGCAGCAGAGCGGCATGGGCCCGGGTGCAGCCCCGGGCGGCATGGGCGGCCGCGACAGCGGCGACGACTCGGGCATCCCGGGCGGTTCGATGGAGAACCAGATCAACGGCGGTTCCGGCACCGTGCAAGGCATCACCGACAGCCACCAGCGCCAGATGGAGCAGAAGTCCGCCGCCTACGGCATGCTGGAGCAGCCGGTCGGACATCGCCCACATGACAGCGGTGTGAATCTCAACCAGCAACGCGACATGCGCCGCGACGACGCGCGCGGCCGCCTGCCCTCGCAAAGCACGGCTCAACCGGACTTGCAGGGCGGCTCGCTCGGCCCCCGCGGCGGCAACCTGAACATGCAAGGCGATACCCGCGGTGGCGGCATGGCCGGCCCGCTCAGCCAGCAGGCAGCCAGCCAGATGAGCGGTTCGATGGGCAACCGCCAGTCGGCTGCCCCGGTCAGCCAGGGTGACCTCAGCACCAACCGCGGCGGCAAGGCCGATCCCCAATCCGGAGGGCAGTCGTCCCAAGCCGGCGGCCAGGAAGCCCAGCATGGCAACATCCAGGAAGGCGTGGCCGGTTCACGTGCCGGCGCCAACCAGGAAGCGGACTTCGGCGGCGTGCATCAATCGAATGACGCGGCTGGCGGCCTGCCGCGCTCGCCGGGCAATACCGGCGCCAGCACCGACCGTGCCGGCTCGCAGACCGGCGCCGACGGCCGCGAAGCCGGCACCCCCGACGTGCACAAGTCGAACGACGCCGCCGGCGGCTACCCGCGCAGCCCGGGCTTTGCCAACCGCCTGGCCGGCGACAGCAACATGGACGACGATACCGGCTTCAAGCGCAAGTAAAGTCCACCAAATTTCCCGCCTCCACGGCGCCGCCCTTCGGGACCGGCGCCGTTTTTCTTGATGCAGGTTCAAACCGGCAACCGCCGCCGGAACCCTGCCATTCGCTCGCCGGTCGAACCGATCACATCATCGCCGACAGCGAGCCCACTATGCTTCATCACCGCGACGCGCAGCCACTTGCCGCATCCTTGCCGCTTGCCGGGAAGGAGCCGCCATGCGCCGCCTGAACGTGCTCACCTGGCACACGCATGGCAGCTACCTGTATTACCTGGCGCATGCGCCGCACGAGTTCCACGTGCTGGCCCGTCCCGGCCGCCCGCCCGGCTATGGCGGCCGCTGCGGCCCCTTCCCGTTCGGACCCAACGTGCACGACCTGCCGGCCGCGCAGGCGCGCGAGCGCGACTTCGACTGCATCCTGTTCCAGGAAGACCACCACTGGCACAAGGACCAGTACGAACTGCTCACGCCGGCCCAGCGCACCCTGCCCCGCATCTACCTCGAACACGACCCGCCGGGCCTGCTGCCGGGCATGGCACCAGGGCGCGCCGCCGGCAGCGGCGCCGGCGCCACGGTCTGGCCGACCGACGCGCGCCACCCGGTCGACGATCCCGACGTGCTGCTGGTCCATGTCACGCCGTTCAATGCGCTGATGTGGGACAGCGGTCGCACGCCCACGCGCGTGATCGAGCACGGCGTCGCGCTGCCGCAAGGCGTGCGCTATGGCGGCGACATCGAGCGCGGCCTGGTCGTCACCAACCACCTGGCACGGCGCGGCCGCCGCATGGGCGCCGACCTGTTCGCCGCCCTGCGCACCGAGATACCGCTCGACCTGGTCGGCATGGGTTCAAGCGAACTCGGCGGTATCGGCGAGGTCGACCATCCGCAGCTGCCGGCGCTGGCGGCGCGCTACCGCTTCCTGTTCAGCCCGGTCCGCTATTCCAGCCTCAGCCTGTCCACGATCGAGGCCATGATGGCCGGCGTCCCGGTGGTGACCCTCGCCACGGCCGAGATGGCGACCGTCATCGCGCACGGCGTCTCCGGCGTCGCCGTCACCGACACGCGGCGCCTGGCCGATGCCATGCGCGCCCTGCTGCGCGACCGCAGCCTGGCCGAACGCCTCGGCGCCGCCGGCCGCCGCACCGCACTCGAGCGCTTCTCGATCGCGCGCTTCGGCGCCGACTGGGACGCGGCGCTGCGCCACGTCACCCTCTAGTCAGGGCCAGCCATGAAAATCGACGATCCCGCGCTCGCCGCCCATTCGCCCGCCGCAGTGTCCACCTTACTGCCCGCTGCGCTGCCCACCGTGCCGCCCATCGGGACGAAGAACGCGGCGCCGGCCCCGGCCGACGGCCTGGAAGCGCCCGATGCCCTCGGCACGCGGCGCCGCATCGCCCTGGTCAGCGACCACGCATCGCCGCTGGCGGCACCCGGCAGCATCGATTGCGGCGGTCAGAACGTCTACGTGGCCCAGCTGGCGCGCGAACTGGCGCGGGCCGGGCACCGGGTCGACGTGTTCACGCGGCGCGACGCGATCGGGCAAAAGCAGGTCGTGCAGTGGCACGACGGCGTGCGCGTCATCAATGTTCCGGCCGGTCCGGCGCACTACGTGCCGAAGGAGCAGATGCTGCCCTACACCGAGGCCTTTGCGCGCTTCGTCACCCGCTTCATCAAACGCGATGCGCGCCACCAGGGCGCGCCCTACGACATCGTCCATGCCAATTTCTTCATGTCCGGCATGGTCGCGCGCCACCTGAAGCAGACCCTCGGCATTCCGTTTGTCATCACCTTCCATGCGCTGGGCCAGGTACGCCGCCTGGCCCAGGGTGCGGCCGACGCCTTCCCGCCGGCCCGCGTGCGCATCGAGCACGCCCTGATGCAGGATGCCGACCGCATCATCGCCGAGTGCGGCCAGGACCGCCAGGACATGGAAAGGCTGTATGGCGCCAGCCCGGCCCGCATCGCGGTCGTGCCTTGCGGCTTCGACCCGGACGAACTGTGGCCGATGGAGCGGCCGGCGGCGCGCAGCCTGCTCGGCATCGAGCGCGCGCCCTTCACCGTGCTGCAACTGGGACGCATCGTGCCGCGCAAGGGGGTCGACACCGTGATCGAAGCCATCGCGCTGCTGCGCGCGCACCACGGCATCGATGCCCGGCTGCTGGTGGTCGGTGGCGATGCCGGCGGCGCTGGCGGCGGCGCTGCGGGTGGCGCTGTGGGCAGAGGCGCCGGCAAGCCTGCGGGTGCCAGGCCAAGCGGCAGCGGGCGCGACGCGCCGGAACTGGCGCGCCTGCAATGCCTGGCGCGCCACCTCGGCATCGCGCCAGACGTCCATTTCGTCGGCCAGCAGCCGCGCGACGCGCTGCGCCACTACTACGGTGCGGCCGACGTGTTCGTCACCACGCCCTGGTACGAACCCTTCGGCATCACCCCGGTCGAGGCAATGGCCTGCGCGCGCCCGGTCATCGGCGCCGAAGTCGGCGGCATCAAGAGCACCGTGGTCGACGGCAGCACCGGCTACCTCGTCCCCTCGCGCGACCCGCAGGCGGTGGCCGCGCGCCTGGCCACGCTGCAGCGCAATCCCGGGCTGGCGCGCGCCATGGGAGAAGCCGGACTGCGCCGTGCCGGCCAGCACTACACCTGGCGCATCGTGGCCCGGCAGGCGGCGGCAGTGTATGCCGACGTGCTGGCCGAGGCCCGCGCCCCCATCCCCATGACCCATCCCTAGGAGCACACCAGCATGGCAGAACCCATCGTCACCGACGCCTTTGCAATCGAGCCCGCCACGCGTGATGTTGCCGCCGCCGAGGTTGGCGCGCATGATGCGGCCGCCTTCGGCGCCGCCAGCCTGCGCGGCAAGGTCGCCTTCATCACCGGCGCCGCGAGCGGACTGGGCGCCGCCCTCGCCGCCATGCTTGCCCAGGCCGGCGCCGACATCGTCGCCGCCGACCTGCGGGCCGAACCGCTGCAGGCCCGCCTGGCCATCCTGCGCGGCTACGGGGTGCGTGCCGAAGCGCTCACGCTCGACGTCGGCGACCCGCGCGCCGCCCACGCCGCCATCGAACGCACCGTCGACCGGCTGGGCCGGCTCGACATTTTGGTCAACAATGCCGGCACCGACGTCACCCTGCCGATCGATGAACTGTCCGAGCAGGAATGGCTGCGCGTCATCAATACCAACTTGAACGGCCCCTTCCTGCTGGCCAAGCACGCGGCCGCGCACATGCGCGCGAGCGCCACGCCCGGCGACATCCTCAACGTCGCCTCGACCGCCGCCAAGCGCGCCTGGCCGAATGCCAGCGCCTACCATGCCAGCAAATGGGGCTTGCTCGGCCTGTCGCATGCGCTGCATGCGGAACTGCGCCCCTACGACATCCGCGTCACGGCGGTGGTCGCCGGCGGCATGCGCACACCTTTCCTGCTCGACCGTTTTCCCGATCTCGACCCGGCCCGGCTGCAGGACCCGGCCACCGTCGCCCTTGCCATCCGCCAGGTGCTGCTGCTACCGCGCGAAAGCGTGATCCCCGAACTCACCATCCTGCCGATGCAGGAAACCTCGTGGCCATGAAGGCCATTTTCATCGACAAGGACGGGACGCTGGTGGACGACCTGCCCTATAACGTGGAACCGCGCCGCATCACGCTGTGCAGCGGCGCCGGTGCCGCGCTGCGGCTGCTGGCCCGCCTCGACTACCGCCTGTTCGTGGTCAGCAACCAGGCCGGCGTCGCCTTCGGCCGCTTTCCCGAAAGCGCGCTGGACGGCGTGGCCGACCGCCTGCACGACCTGCTGTTCCGCGAGCGCCTGAGCCTGGACGGCTTCTATTGCTGCCCGCACCATCCGGAAGGCAGCGTGGCCGCCTATGCCCACGACTGCCACTGCCGCAATCCGATGCCCGGCCTGCTGCTGAAAGCGGCCCACGAACACGGCATCGACCTGCGCGCGTCCTGGATGGTCGGCGACATCCTGCACGACGTCGAAGCCGGCAACCGCGCCGGCTGCCGCACCATCCTGCTCGACAACGGCAACGAAACCGAATGGCGGCTCGGCCCGCGCCGCATCCCGACCCGGATGGCGCCCGACCTGTACACGGCGGCGGTGCTGATCGCCAGCCACGCGGAGCAGGCATGAATGCCGTCCACCCCGGCTGGCGGTCGGCGCGCCGCATCCTGTGCGTGCGCCTGGATTCGCTCGGCGACGTGCTGATGTGTACGCCCGCGCTGCGGGCGCTGCGCGCCGCCCTGCCGGGACGCACGCTGACCCTGCTGGGCTCGGCTGCCGGGGCCGCGGCGCTGCCTTTCATTCCCGAGCTCGACGACGTCATCGTGCATGCGGCGCCGTGGATGAAGGGAGATGCCAGCGATCCGGCCGATGGCGCGTCTGCTACCGGCTCCTGCGGCGGCCCGCCCAGCCCCAGCGGCCTAGCCAGCCCAGGCAGACCAGGCGACCCCGGCAGCATCGGCAGCATCGGCAGCGCGGCCAGTTTCGGTAACGCCGGCCTCGGCATGGCGGCAATCGGCCAGGCCGGCCTTGCCCTGGTGGATACCTTGGCCGCACACGCCTTCGATGCCGCCGTGATCTTCACCACCTACACCCAGAGCGCGCTGCCGGCCGCACTGCTGTGCCACCTGGCCGGCATCCCCTTGCGCCTGGCCCATTGCCGCGAGAATCCCTATCGCCTGCTGAGCGACTGGGTGCCCGACCCGGAACCGGCAACCACCGTGCGCCACGAGGTGCGGCGCCAGCTGGCCCTGGTCGGCCACGTCGGCTGCGTACCCGGCGATCTCGGCCTCTCCTTCGTGCCGCGCGCGGCCGACCGCACCGCGGCCATCGAACGCCTGCGTGGCGCCGGCATCGATCCCGGCCGGCCGTGGATCCTGCTGCACCCCGGCGCCAGCGCCGCCTCACGGCGTTATCCGGCCGGCCACTGGGCGCAGGCGATCGCGCTGCTGTCGGCAGCGACCGACGTGCCGCTGGTGCTGGCCGGTAGCGCGGCGGACGCGGATCTGGTCGAGGACATCCGCCACCGCACCGGCCTGCGGTTGCCGGCCCTGCCGACGCTGGCAGGCCGGCTCGGCCTGGGCGAACTGGGCGCGGCGCTGCGGATGGCCGCGGTCGCCGTCACCAACAACAGCGGACCAGCGCACATCGCCGCCGCGGTCGGCACGCCGCTGGTCGACCTGTATGCGCTGACCAATCCCCAGCACACGCCCTGGGGCACGCGCAGCCGCGTGCTGTTCCACGACGTGCCCTGCCGTTTCTGTTTCAAGAGCACCTGCCCGCAAGGACATCATGACTGCCTGGCAGGCGTGGCGCCGCGGCGCGTGGCCGAAGCGGTGCTCGACCTGCTGCAGCGGGGCGCTACCGGGCCACCCACGGTATTCACCGAGGTGGCGGTGCCGGCGGACGACGGCTGAGCGCCAGCACCGGCGCGCCCGGCGGGATCACGATCGAGCGCATGCCGCTGGAGGTCAGCGGACGGTCGCTGCCGTCGACGATGTCGGCGCCGGCCAGGGGCCGGGCGACGTGGGCTTCGCCGATGCGCAGCGGCCTGGTGCCGAGTTCGTTGGAAATGCGGATGGGCACGCGCGGCCCGCCGATGCTGGCATGGACGATCAGGCGCAGGGCCTGCTGAAGCTTTGCGTCTGCGCCGCCAGCGGCGGGCCGGCCGGCGCGCTGCCCCAGGTCCCGACCCACTGTTCGGCGCTCCAGGGGCCGGACTGGGCGATCGCGGGTAGCTGGGGCAGCGACATGCCGGCGG
>JAKOOD010000682.1 GCA_022701635.1 Burkholderiaceae bacterium
GCAAGAACATCGTGTCGGTGGTCTTGCAGTGCAATAACTTCGAGATCGTCAACATGGGCGTGATGGTGCCGGCCGCCGAGATCCTGGCCAAGGCCAAGGAAGAGAATGCCGACATCATCGGCCTGTCGGGCCTAATCACGCCGTCGCTGGAAGAAATGGCGTATGTGGCGCGCGAGATGCAGCGCGACCCGTGGTTCCGTGAGCGCCAGACGCCGCTGCTGATCGGCGGCGCCACCACCAGCCGCGCCCACACCGCCGTGAAGATCGCGCCGCACTACGATGGCCCGGTGGTGTACGTGCCGGATGCCTCGCGCTCGGTGTCGGTCGGCCAGTCGCTGGTCACCGCCGATACCCGCGACGCCTATGTCGCCGAGATCGCGCAGGACTACGACCGCATCCGCGAACAGCATGCCAACAAGAAGGCGCTGCCGATGGTGTCGCTGGCGCAGGCGCGCGCCAACAAGGCGCAACTCGAGTACGCGCCGGTGAAACCGAAGTTCATCGGGCGGCGCCTGTTCAAGAACGTCGACCTGGCCCTGCTGGCGCGCTACATCGACTGGGGTCCGTTCTTCCAGACCTGGGACCTGGCCGGCCCCTACCCGGCCATCCTGGTGGATGAGATCGTCGGCGAAGCGGCGACCAAGGTGTTCGAGGAAGGCCAGGCGATGCTGAAGAAGATCATCGAAGGGCGCTGGCTGACCGCCAACGGCGTGGTCGGTTTGCTGCCGGCCAACACCGTCAACGACGACGACATCGAGGTCTACACCAATGAAACGCGCGACGAGGTGGCATTCACCTGGTACGGCCTGCGCCAGCAGGGCGTGAAGCCGGTGGTGGATGGCGTGCAGCGTCCGAACCAGTGCCTGTCCGATTTCATCGCGCCGAAAGCGTCCGGCATCGCCGACTACATCGGCATGTTCGCCGTGACCGGCGGCCTGGGTGCCGAGAAGATCGAAAAGCGCTTCGAAGCCGCCGGCGACGATTACTCGTCGATCATGGTCAAGGCCCTGGCCGACCGCTTGGCCGAAGCCTTTGCCGAGTACATGCACGAGCGCGTGCGCACCGACCTGTGGGGCTATGCCGCCGGTGAGGACCTGTCCGCGGAGGCGCTGATCAAGGAAGAATACCTCGGCATCCGCCCGGCGCCGGGCTACCCGGCCTGCCCCGAGCACACGGTCAAGGCCGAGTTGTTCAAGACCCTGCAGGCCGAAGAAATCGGCATGGGCCTGACCGAGTCCTTCGCCATGACCCCGGGCGCGGCGGTGTCCGGCTTCTACTTCTCGCACCCCGAATCGAAGTATTTCGTGGTCGGCAAGATCGGCCAGGACCAGCTCGACGACATGGCGCAACGCCGCGGCATGCCGAAGGAGGCGCTGGAGCGTCACCTGGCACCGAACTTGTAAGCAACTGAGCTGTCAATACCGAGGCCGGCATTCGCCGGCCTTTTTTTCGCTTGCAGGCAGGCTCCGCACGGTTGGAGAGAGAGTTAATGAATGAGAAAGATTGTTTCCGGTATCATTGACTAAATTCGTCAATTCATTTTTTCAGCGCGGCGGGGATGCAATGGGCACACAGACACGGCGGTACGATGGATTCGATGGCATCAAAACGTTCGAGGCCTTCGATGGCTTTGCCATGGAAGCGCGCCTCGATGCCGCGGCAGAGCTGCGCGCCATGCGCGACGCCGTCGAGGAGCGCATCGCTTACTGGCTCGCCGAGGGCGGTGCGCGCGACGACCTGCTGAGCGCGGCCATGCGCGCCGGCGCCCTCAGCAGCGGCAAGCGCATGCGCCCGCTGTTGACCATGCTGGTCGCGCGCGACCTCGGCTGCGTCTCGCCGGCGCTGGTCGACGTCGCCTGCGCGGTCGAGCTGGTGCACGCGTCCTCGCTGATCCTGGACGACATGCCCTGCATGGACAACGCCCAGCTGCGCCGCGGCCAGCCGACCGTGCACGTGCAGTTCGGCGAGGACGTCGCCATCCTGGCCGCCATCGCCCTGCTCAGCCGCGCCTTCGGCATCCTGGCGGCGGCGCCGGACATCCCGCCCGCGGTGCGCGCCCGCCTGGTCGGCAAGCTGTCCGAGACCATCGGCGCGCAAGGCCTGGTCAAGGGCCAGTTCCTCGACCTGCACGGCAAGCGCACCACGGTCGACGACATCGCCACCACCAACGAACTGAAAACCGGCGTGTTGCTGGGCGTCGCGGTCGACATGGCCGCCATCATGGCCCAGGCCGACGATAATGTGGCGGCCTCGCTGCGCGCCTTTGCGCTGGCCGCCGGCCACGCCTTCCAGCTGCGCGACGACTTCCAGGACGTGCCCGGCAACGACAGCGCCGTCACCGGCAAGGACACCGGCAAGGACGCCGGCAAGCCCACGCTGATCAATACCGTCGGCCTCGACGAGGCGCGGCGCCAGCTGGCCGGCCACCTGGCCGACGCCGAGCGCTGCCTGGGCGCCGCCCTCGGCACCCGCCAGCGTACGCGCCGCTTCGTCGAAGGCCTGTTCGGTGGCACCGCCCCAGCGGCTTTTTCGGCGGCGGCGCCGTCCTACGCGCCCAACTGAGCCACGAGGACACCGTATGGCACACTTCGGTGTGGTCGGCCCCGCGTTCCTGAGCCATTTCACGACGCTGGGCGCGCTCGCCGGCGCCCTGGCCGAGCGTGGCCACCGCGTCACCTTCCTCCATCGTCCCGACGCCGCCGCCTATGTGCGCGACCCGCGCCTGGCGTTCCACGCGGTCGGCCTCGATTCGCACCCGGCCGGCACGCTGGCGGCGTCGCTGCGCCTGGCCGCCAATCCCGGCAGCCCGCTGGGCCTGCGCCGCGTGATCGACGACATGGCGCACTCGACCACGATGCTGTGCGAGACCCTGCCTGCCGCGATCGAGGAACTCGGCATCGACGCGATCCTGGCCGACCAGATGGAAGCGGCCGGCGGCATGGTGGCGGAAGCGCTCGGTCTTCCGTTCGTGTCGGTCGCCTGCGCGCTGCCGGTCAACCGCGAGCCGGGCGTGCCGCTGCCGGTCATGCCCTTCGGCTACGGCACCGACGAACGTGCATTGAAGATGGTCGAGGGCAGCACCCGGGTCTACGACTGGATGATGGGACCGCACCGGCGCGCGATCGAGGCGCAGGCGCGCCGGCTCGGCATTCCGGTACGGGGCATGCTGCACGAATGCCTGTCGCCGCTGGCCCAGGTCAGCCAGACCGTGGCCGAGTTCGAATTCCCGCGCAAGCATCTGCCAGCGCACTTCCATCACGTGGGGCCGCTGCGGCCGCTGCACAAAACCGGCGCCACCATCGCCGGCGCGGCGCTGTCTCCCCTGCCCGCCATCGCCGCCGACCGCCCCTTCGTGTTCGCCTCGCTCGGTACCATGCAGGGCGGCCGCGTCGATTTGTTCAAGCGCATCGCCAAGGCCTGCAGGCAGGCCGACGTGCAGCTGCTGCTCGCCCATTGCGGCGCGCTGGATGCGGCGCAGGAACGCACGCTGCAACGCGCCGGCGCCGACTGGGTGGTCGCCTTCGCGCCGCAGCTGGCCGCGCTCGAACGGGCCGACGCCGTGATCTCGCATGCCGGCTGGAACACGATCATGGATGCGATCGCGGCGCAGACGCCGATGCTGGCGCTGCCGATCGCCTTCGACCACCCGGGCGGCGCCGCGCGCGTGCGCCATGCCGGCATTGGCATGCAGGCCTCGGCGCGTTTCACGGGCGCCGCTACGCTGGCCAGGCACCTGCGGCGCCTGCTCGCCGAGCCATCGTTCAAGCAGCGCCTGGCGCCGCTGGCGGCCAGCGTGGCGCGCGCCGGCGGTACCGCGCGCGCGGCCGACATCGTCGAATCCGCGCTCGGCCTGGGGCAGGCGCCGCATCCTGCCCACGCAGACACGGCCCCGGCATGAGCGCACCCACCTACGACCTGATCCTGGCCGGCGGCGGCCTGGCCAACGGCCTGATCGCCTGGCGCCTGCGCACCCAGCGGCCCGAGCTGCGCATCCTGCTGCTGGAACAGGACACCCACCTGGGCGGCAACCACACCTGGTCCTTCCACGCCAGCGACCTGAGCGCCGCCGAGCGTACCTGGATCGCGCCGCTGGTATCGTGGCGCTGGCCCGGCTACCAGGTGATCTTCCCGGATCTGACGCGCACGCTGGAAGGCGGCTACTGCAGCATCCTGTCCGACGATTTCGCACGCGTGCTGGCGCCGGCGCTGGGCGCTGCGCTACGCACCGGCGCGCGTGTCGCCCGGGTGCACCCGACCCGGGTCGAACTCGTGGGCGGCGAGGTCCTGCATGCGCGCGCCGTGATCGACGGCCGCGGCCCGGCCCCGACGCCCGACCTGGCGCTGGGCTACCAGACCTTCCTCGGCCAGGAACTGCAGCTGAAGGCGCCGCACGGCCTGGCGGCGCCCATCATCATGGATGCCGGCGTGGCCCAGCAGGGCGGCTACCGCTTCGTCTACGTGCTGCCCTTCGGACCGGACCGGCTGCTGGTCGAGGATACCCACTACATCGACGACGCCGGCCGCGATCCCGCACAGCTGCGCGCCAACATCGCGGCGTACGTACAGGCGCGTGGCTGGCAGGTCGACGCAGTGCTGCGCGAAGAACAGGGCGCGCTGCCGATCGTGCTGGCCGGCGACATCGAACGCTTCTGGGACCGGCAGGACGGCCAGCCCTGCGCCGGCCTGCGCGCCGGCCTGTTCCATTTCACCACCGGCTATTCGCTGCCGCATGCGGTACGCCTGGCCGATGCCATCGCCGCCCTGCCCTCGCCCGATGCGCCGGCGCTGTTCGCGGCCATCCGCGCCGAGGCCAGCGCCGAGTGGCACAAGCAGGGCTTTTTCCGCCTGCTCAACCGCATGCTGTTCCTGGCCGGCAGCCCGGATGCGCGCTGGCGCGTGATGCAGAAGTTCTACCAGTTGCCCGCTCCGCTGATCGCGCACTTCTATGCCGGGCGCCTGACCTTGGCCGACAAGGCGCGCATCCTGAGCGGCAAACCTCCCGTACCCGTGCTGCAGGCGCTGTCCGCGGCACGCAAGACTCACCCTCACCAGATCAGGACTCCCGCATGAACGCATCGAAGACCGCCGTGGTCGTGGGCGCCGGTTTCGGCGGCCTGGCCCTGGCCATCCGCCTGCAAGCCCAGGGCGTGCAAACCACCTTGCTCGAAAAACGCGACAAGCCGGGCGGCCGCGCCTATGTCTACGAAGACCAGGGATTCACCTTCGACGCCGGCCCCACCGTCATCACCGACCCGTCGGCGCTGGAAGAACTGTTCGCCGCCGCCGGCAAGCGCATGAGCGACTACGTCGAGATGCTGCCGGTCTCGCCCTTCTACCGCCTGTGCTGGGAAGACGGGCGCCACTTCGACTACGCCAACGACCAGGAGGCGCTGGACCGCCAGATCCACGCGCGCAACCCGGCCGACGTCGCCGGCTACCAGCGCTTCCTGGCGTATTCGAAGGCGGTGTTCGAGGAAGGCTACCTCAAGCTGGGCGCCGTGCCCTTCCTCTCGTTCCGCGACATGATCGCGGCCGGCCCGCAACTGGCGCGCCTGCAGGCCTGGCGCAGCGTGTACGGCATGGTGTCGAGCTTCATCCAGGACGAGCAGTTGCGCCAGGCGTTTTCCTTCCACTCGCTGCTGGTGGGCGGCAATCCGTTCGCGACGTCCTCGATCTACACGCTGATCCATGCGCTCGAGCGCAAATGGGGCGTGTGGTTCCCGCGCGGCGGCACCGGGGCGCTGGTGAAGGGCATGGTCAAGCTGTTCACCGACATCGGCGGCCGGATCGAACTGAATGCGCCGGTGGCCGCGATCGAGACCAGCGGCGGCCGCGCCAGCGGCGTGCGCCTGCAGGACGGGCGCGTGTTCGCCGCCGACGCGGTGGCCTCGAATGCCGACGTGGTCCACACCTACGAAGCGCTGCTGGGCCAGCACCCGCGCGGCGTGGCCGAGGGTACTGCACTCGGCAAGAAGCGCTTCAGCAACTCGCTGTTCGTGCTGTACTTCGGGCTCGATCACCATCACAGCCAGCTGCAGCACCACACCGTGTGCTTCGGGCCGCGCTACCGCGAGCTGATCAAGGACATCTTCAACGGCGAGTCCCTGGCCGACGATTTTTCGCTGTACCTGCACGCCCCCTGCGTCACCGACCCGTCGCTGGCGCCGCCCGGCTGCGGCAGCCACTATGTGCTGGCGCCGGTGCCGCACCTGGGCAATGCGCCGATCGACTGGGAAGTCGAGGGGCCGCTGTACCGCGAGCGCATCTTCGACTACCTGGAACAGCGCTACATGCCGGGCCTGCGCAGCCAGCTGGTCACCAGCCGCATCTTCACGCCCTTCGATTTCCGCGACCAGCTCAACGCGCATCTGGGGTCGGCGTTCTCGCTGGAGCCGATTCTCACGCAAAGCGCCTGGTTCCGCCCGCACAACCGCGATGCCGACCTGCCGAACCTGTACCTGGTCGGCGCCGGCACCCATCCGGGCGCGGGCGTGCCGGGTGTGATCGGTTCGGCCAAGGCCACCGCCGGGCTGATGCTGGAGGGCGTGCACGCATGAGCGCGCAGTCGGACGCCTCCCTGCTGAATCATGCCACCCAGACCATCGAGGTCGGCTCCAAGAGCTTTGCCGCGGCCGCGAAACTGTTCGACCCGGAAACCCGGCGCGGCGTGCTGATGCTGTATGCGTGGTGCCGCCATTGCGACGACGTGGTCGACGGCCAGGAGCTGGGCATCAACAGTGCCGCCGTCGCGCAGACGCCGCAGGAAGCGCGGCGCCAACTCGAGCTACTGCGCGAGCAGACCCGCCGCGCGTATGCCGGCGAACCGATGGAAGACCGCGCCTTTGCCGCCTTCCAGGACGTCGCCCGACGCCACGCGATCGCACCGCGCTACGCCTACGACCACCTGGCCGGCTTCGCCATGGACGTCGACGAGGTGCGCTACGACACCATCGAGGACACGCTGCGCTACTGCTACCACGTGGCCGGCGTGGTCGGCCTGATGATGGCGTCGATCATGGGCGCACACGACGAGGTCACGCTCGACCGCGCTTGCGACCTCGGCCTGGCGTTCCAGCTGACCAACATCGCGCGCGACATCGTCGAGGATGCGCGCGTCGGCCGCTGCTACCTGCCGGCGGCCTGGCTGCGCGAGGCCGGTATCCCGCGCGACGAGATCGCACTGGAACGCCATCGCCCGGCGCTGGCGCGGCTGGCGGCGCGCCTGGTCGATCATGCCGAGCCGTATTACGATTCGGCCCTGGACGGCATCGCGGCGCTGCCGCTGCGCTCGGCCTGGGCGATCGCCAGCGCGCGCAACGTCTATCGCGAGATCGGGATCGTGGTCAAGCGGCGCGGCGCGCGCGCCTGGGACGAACGCGCCGGCACTTCGAAAGCCACCAAGCTGTGGTTGCTGGCGAAGGGCGGCGCGGGAGCGCTCAGTTCCCGCTGGGCTCGACCGGGGCCACGCCCGGCGCAACTGTGGCGCCGTCCGGGTGCGGAGCCTGCGCCTTCTTCAGGGGGCCGGCATGCAATGCATGCAGCCGGCGCTTGAGGGCATCGACCGGCGGCGCGTACAGGAAACCGAAGGACACCGCGCCGTCCTTGCCGGCCACCGCATGATGCATGCGGTGCGCCTGGTACAGGCGCTTCAGGTAGCCGCGCCGCGGCACGTACTGGAAAGGCCAGCGCCGGTGCACCAGGCCGTCGTGGGCGACGAAGTACAGCAGGCCGTAGGCCGTCATGCCGGCACCGATCCATTCCAGCGGATGGTGGCCGATGCTGCCCGCATAGATCAGGGCGATGGCCACGCCGGCGAACACGACCGCAAACAAGTCGTTTTTCTCGAACCAGCCGTGGCGCGGCTCGTGGTGCGAGCGGTGCCAGCCCCAGCCGAAGCCATGCATCACATACTTATGCGCGACGATGGAGAACACTTCCATGAAAGCGACGGTGAGTACGACGATGAAGGCATTCCACAGCATGGCGGTCGGGGCTTCTGTTAAAGATATGATTACAGCCTACCATAACATGAGGATTTCACTTTTATGATTGCAGCTTTCCGCAACACGGTGCTCGGCGCCCTTCTTTCCTGCCTGCCTTTCGTGGCATCCGCCGCCACCGTCGAGGTGCACGTGACCGGCGTCGCCGCCGGCAAGGGCAGCGTCAAGGTCGCCGTGTGCGACCAGGCGCGCTTCCTGAAACAGTGCCTGTATTCGGGTTCGGCGCCGGCGCACGAGGGGGACAACACGATCGCGGTGCGCGACGTCCCGGCCGGCAACTGGGCGGTGCTGGCCTTCCAGGACGCCAACGGCAACGGCGAACTGGACCGCAACTTCATCGGCATCCCGAGCGAGGACTACGGTTTCAGCCGCGATGCGCGCGGCAAATTCGGGCCGCCGTCGTTCGAGGATGCCGTGATCACGGTACGCGAGGATGGCCCTACCGTCGCCAACGTCAGGCTGCATTAAGCGCGCCGCTCTACGCCGGCGCGTTCTGGAAGCGCCATACGGCGCGCGCCATGAACAGTGCGGCAAAGCCGGGCAGCGCCGTCATCGCCGGCATCGACTCCGGCAAGCCCAGGCCGCGCCAGGCGACGGCATCCAGGCCGGTGATCGCCCAGCGCGTCGGCACGACCATGGTTGCCTGCTGCACCCAGGCCGGGAACACCAAGGTCGACACGCGGGCGCCGCCCGGCATCACCACGATCAGAGTGGCGAACATGGCGATGCCGCGCGCCACTTCCGGGATCTTGCCGAAGGCCGCGATCAGCAGGCCGAAACCGGTTGTCAGCGCGCCGAAGCACAGTAGTGGATTTGCCGGCGCCGTTGGGGCCGAGCAGGCCGACGGTCTGGCCGGCATGCACCCGGAACGAAACGCCGTCGACGGCGCGGCGGGCGCCGTAGGATTTGACGAGATCGGTGACGCTTAACAGCACGGAGGACATGTTGCTCCTACTCGGGGTGAGTTGCTTGGTCGGCTTGAACTACTTGTGCGCTTAT
>JAKOOD010000686.1 GCA_022701635.1 Burkholderiaceae bacterium
AGCGCGATGGCACGGGGCGGCCCGAATTCCTGGCCGGCGTGGTGCTTGACATCACGCGCCAGAAGGCGGCACAGGATGCGCTGCGCGTGACCGAGGAGCGCTACCGCACGTTGATCACTTCGATCGATGAAGCCTTCGCCATCGTGCAGGTGCTGGTCGACGACGAGGGCCGGCCGCGCGACTACCGCTTCGAGGAAATCAACCGCGGCTTCGAGCAGCAGTCGGGCTTGGTCGAGGCAACCGGCAAGACCATCCGCGAGATGGTGCCCGACATCGAGCCGCGCTGGATCGAGCTGTACGGCCGCGTCGCCCTGAGCCGCGAGCCGGCCCGCTTCGTCGAGCACTCGGCCGCAATGGGCTATTGGTGGGACGTGTACGCGATGCCGATGGGGAAGCCGGAGGAGTGCCGCATCGGCATCCTGTTCACCGACATCACGGGGCGCAAGCAGGCCGAGGAAAACCTGCGCCTGCTGGCGGACGACCTGTCCGAGAGCAACCGCCGCAAGACCGAATTCCTGGCGACGCTGGCGCACGAGCTGCGCAACCCGCTGGCGCCGATACGCACCGGGCTCGACCTGATGCGCATGGGCGCCGATCCGGCGCCCGGCGGCGGCCGCGTGCTGGACATGATGGACCGCCAGCTCAGGCAGATGGTGCACCTGATCGACGACCTGATGGACGTCTCGCGCATCAACAGCGGCAAGATCGTGCTGCAGAAGGCGCACGTCGATCTGAAGGCGGCGATCGCCAATGCGGTGGAAACGGCCCTGCCGGCGGTCGAGGCGGCGCATCACCGGCTGCAGGTGGACACCGGCACCGGACCGCTGGCGGTCGATGCCGATGCGACGCGGCTGGCGCAGATCCTGAGCAACCTGCTGACGAATGCCGTGAAGTACACGCCCAAGGGCGGCGAGATCGTGCTGGCGGCGTGGCGCGAGGCGGGATCGGTGGTGGTCGCGGTGACGGACAACGGCATCGGCATTCCGCTCGAGGAACAGGGCCGGGTGTTCGACATGTTCAGCCAGGTGTCCCGGAGTATCGGGCATGCGCAGGGCGGACTGGGGATCGGCCTGTCGCTGGTGCGCAGCCTGGTCGACATGCATGGCGGGTCGATTGCGGTGGCCAGCCGGGGCGCCGGGCAGGGCAGCACCTTCACGGTGACCTTGCCTGCCGCCGCCCAGGCCGATGCCGAAAGCGGGACGGCCCCCCGCCGCGGCGGCGCGGCGGCCATCAAGCGCCTGCGCATCCTGCTCGCCGACGACAACGTCGACGCCGCCGACATGCTGGCCAGCCTGCTGCGGGCGTCCGGCCACGAGACCGACACCGTGCACGACGGCCTGCACGCGGTCGACCGCATCCGCGCCACCCGGCCGGACATGGCGATCCTGGATATCGGCATGCCGGGCATGAACGGCCACGAAGTGGCGGGCGCGGTGCGCGACACGCCGGGGTTGCAGGATGTGGTGCTGGTGGCGCTGACCGGCTGGGGCGGTGAGCTCGACCGCGAGCGCTCGAGCGCAGCCGGCTTCGATGCCCACCTCACCAAGCCGGCCGGCATGGACGAGATCAACCGGCTGATCGCCGGCGTGATGGAGTCCGAATTAGGCCGCACCCCGGGCCGCCCCCCAGGCCACACCTCGGGTCGCTGACAGGCAGCTCCCGGCTCAGGGAATCGGGTGCAGCGCGCGCTGCAGCGCCTCGGTGAGGAGCTGCAGGCACAGCGTGGTGACGGCGATGGCCAAGCCGACCGCGGCGATATCGCGCCAGCGCCGCGGCGACGCGCACCACGTCGAGATACAGCGAGAATCGCTGGTCGAGGGCGGGCGCGGGGCGCATGGCGGGCAGGGACGGGTCAGGGCGTCAGGACGCGGCAGAATTCCTCGAGCAGCGCTTCGCCCTCGGGCCATTCGCCGTAGCCGGTGTCGGCGTTGATATGGCCGGCCGCGCCGATTTCCACCACGCGGCTGCCCCAGGCCGCGGCAAAGGCATGTGCGCGGTCGAGGGTGACGAAGGGATCGTCGCTGCTGGCGACGACCAGCGACGGGAAGGGCAGCGGCGCCATCGGGATCGGCGTGAAGCCGTTGGCGTCGATCGGGTAGGACGGCGCTTCGGTATCGCTCGGCGCCACCAGGAAGGCGCCGGCCACCTTCAGCGCCGAGCCGGATTGCGCCCACTGCGCCACCAGCATGCAGCCCAGGCTGTGCGCCACCAGGATCGGCATGCCCTGGCAGGCGGCGATGGCGGCGTCCAGCTCGGCCACCCACTCGTCGCGCGCGGGATTGTTCCAGTCGCGGTGCGCCACCCGCTCCCATTTGGCGTACTTGCCTTCCCAGTGCGTTTGCCAGTGGTCCGGGCCAGAATTCCACAGGCCGGACAGGATCAGGATGTCGCACTTCATGGGAGGTCCTCGGGTTGATTGATTGGCATGATTGTACATGCAATGTGCGGGGTTGCCGCTTTTTCGGGCAGCCGTGCGCTAGAGCTTCGTGCGCAGCGCGAACAGCTCGGGAAACAGCACCACGTCCAGCATCTTGCGCAGGTAGCTGACCCCCGCGGTGCCGCCGGTGCCGGTCTTGAAGCCGATGATGCGTTCCACTGTCGATACGTGGCGGAAGCGCCAGAAGCGGAAGGCGGTCTCGAGGTCGACCAGTTTTTCGGCCAGCTCGTACAGCGCCCAGTGATGCTGCGGGTCGCGGTATACGGCGAGCCAGGCCGCCATGACCGAGTCGTCGTGCGTCGTCGGCTGCGTGGGGTCCGCCGCCAGGCGCTCGGGCGCGATCGCCAGCTTGGCGCGCGCCAGCAGCAGCACCGCCTCGTCGTAGATCGAGGGCGCGTGCAATTCCCGTTCGAGCGCCGCATGGTGTTCGGGGTGCGGCTGGTGCACGGCCAGCAGGCTGGCGTTCTTGTTGCCGAGGATGAATTCCAGCGCGCGGTACTGGTAGGACTGGAAGCCGGACGAGGCGCCGAGGTAGGGCCGGATCGCGCTGTATTCGGGCGGCGTCATGGTGGCCAGTACGTCCCAGGCATGCACCAGCTGGTCCATGATGCGCGCCACCCGCGCCAGCATTTTGAAGGCCGGCGCCAGCTCGCCCGCCCGGATCTGGCGCCGCACCGCCTGCAGCTCGTGCAGCATCAGCTTGATCCACAGTTCGCTGGTCTGGTGCTGGACGATGAACAGCATCTCGTTGTGGTCGGGCGAGAGCGGATGCTGGGCCGACAGGATGCGGTCCAGGCCCAGGTAGTCGCCGTAGCTCATGCTGTGGCTGAAATCCATCCGGGCGCCATGCCATTCGGCTGGCTTGTCCAGGTCGCTCATGGGTTCTCCTCAAGTCACCGCGTCGCGCCTCGCGTGGATATTCATTTTCTTATCAAAACGTTCGTTGTCGAGGATATCGCGCAATACCTCGACCGCATCCCAGACGTCGCTGAAGCGCGTGTACAGCGGCGTGAAGCCGAAGCGCATGATTTCCGGCTCGCGGTAGTCGCCGATCACGCCGCGCTCGATCAGCGCCGCCATCACCGCGTAGCCGTGCGGATGGGTGAAGCTCACGTGGCTGCCGCGCTCGGCATGCGCGCGCGGGGTCACCAGGCCGAGCGGATGGCGGGCGCAGCGCGTTTCCACCAGCGCGATGAAGAGGTCGGTCAGCGCCAGCGACTTGGCGCGGATCGCGGCCATGTCGGTGTTGTCGAAGACGTCCAGCCCGCACTCCACCAGCGCCAGCGACAGCACCGGCTGGGTGCCGCACAGGGCGCGTCCGATGCCGTCGGCGGCGGCGAAGCCGTGGTCCATCGCGAACGGCCGGGCATGGCTCCACCAGCCGGTGAGCGGATGGCTGAAGGCGGCCTGGTGCCGCTGCGGCACCCAGATGAAGGCCGGGGCGCCGGGGCCGCCGTTCAGGTATTTATAGGTGCAGCCGACCGCGAAATCGGCCCCACTCGCGGCACCGCCGTCCTTGCCATCGCCGTGCAGGTCGAGCGGCACCGCGCCGGCCGAGTGGGCCAGGTCCCAGATCACCAGCGCGCCGCGTGCGTGCGCCAGGGCGGACAGGGCGCCCATGTCGTGCTGGCGCCCGCTGCGGTAGTTCACGTGGGTCAGCATCAGCACGGCGCAGTCCTCGTCGACCGCGGCCGCCAGTTCGTCGTGCGT
This sequence comes from Burkholderiaceae bacterium, assembly GCA_022701635.1. Lineage (GTDB taxonomy): Bacteria > Pseudomonadota > Gammaproteobacteria > Burkholderiales > Burkholderiaceae_D > Telluria > Telluria phyllosphaerae. The sequence continues at coordinate 4,148 of JAKOOD010000686.1, forward strand.
ATCGACCAGCCGGATGCGGTAGCCGCGGTCCAGCCAGCGGGTCAGGCCGTCCGCCATATAGATATCGGTGGGGAAGTTGGCGCGCTCGGTGACGATCGTCCTGCGCGCCGGGTCTTTCCCTTCCTGGATCGCCAGCGCCGCCGCCAGCGCCTTGAACAGGTTGAGCGAGGTGGTATCGGTGACCACGACTTCGCCGGCACGGGCGCCGATGAGCGGCGCCAGGCGGTCGCCCAGGCGCTTCGGCATGTCGAACCAGCCGGCGCTGTTCCAGCTGCGGATCAGGTCGCGGCCCCATTCCTGCGCCACCACCTGCTGGCTGCGCGCCAGCGCGGCGCGCGGGCGGGCGCCGAGCGAATTGCCGTCGAGGTAGATCACGCCGTCGGGCAGGTCGAAGTGCTCGCGCAGCGGCGCCAGCGGGTCGCGCGCATCCATGGTCAGGCAGTCATCGCGGGAATTGAGGTGGGTCATGCGCTTTCCTTCGGGTTTTGAGCGGACGCAAGCGAGCGTAGGATGGCACGTACTGGACTGGCATCCATGCCGGCGAGTTTCAGGGGCAGGGCGATCAGTTCGTAGTCGCCGGGTTCGACCGCATCGAGCACCACGCCTTCGAGGATCGCCATGCGGTGGCGGTGCACGGCGTGGTGGGCGTCCAGCGTCTTGGCATCCTGCGGGTCGAGCGAGGCGGCGTCGGTGCCGACCAGGATCACGCCGTGGTCCGCCAGCAGTTCAATGGTGGCGGGCGCGATGGCGGGGAAGGCCGGGTCCCAGGCCTTCTGCGGGGCGCTGGCGTAGGTCCGCAGCAGCACGCGTGGCGGCGTCCCGTGCAGCCAGGGCGCCACATGCGCCGGCGCTACCTGCCTGGCGCCGATGCAGTGGATCACGCGGCAGGGGCCGAGATAGGGATCGAGGGCCACGGCGTCGATGGCCGGACCGCCCGGGTCGAAGTGGGAAGGCGCATCGGTATGGGCGCCGAGATGGGTGGTCATCGTCATGCGGCTGACGTGGACCGGGCAGCCATCCTTGATTTCCCAGGTGGGGCCGGCCGCGAACGGCGTATCGCCGGGCCAGACCGGGATGGCAGCCGAGATCGTCGGGCTGATGTCCCAGAGTTGAGGAGTATGCATGGGGCGCAGTGTAGCAAGCAATGCCGGGGTGCTGCTTTTTTGGCATCGAAAAATTTTTAAAAATATTTTGAAATGACCCTAAAGTTCGCGAAAACCCATCCGATAACCAACCCAGATGCCCGGGATTGCGTGTCGGGCCGGCATCCGGGGCGGTGGCTGGTGCGAAAAAATATTTTCAAACAGCCCTAAAGTTCCCCAAAAGGTTGACGATAACCAACATAAGATGCATTTCTTTACGGCGTCTTGGGTTGGGAAAACCGCCCGGTTTCAAACTTCATCATCCGCCCCTCTTCATAGGGGTGCGACCACCATCCGAAGGCGTTTGTCAGACAAACTCCTACGGATGTCTTCGCCATTTCCCGACGAAAAATACAGACTCCCTCTGATATTCAAAAAGTTTCCTCACGGTCAGAATCTATCTCATCGGCAACACACAACGCTGCCGAAACAGATCAAACGGAGAGAGAAAATGACTGCGAACGACATGATGGCTGAAATTCGTGATGCCAACCTGAGCTACCTGATGCTGGCTCAGCAGATGATCCGCGCCGACAAGGTCACCGCGATTTTCCGACTCGGTGTCTCGGCCGACATCGCCGACCTGATCGAGGGCATGAGCAATGCCCAGATCCTCAAGCTTGCTGGCGGCAACATGATGCTGGCCCGTTTCCGCTTCGACGACGCCGCCATCCTGGGCATGCTCACCAGCCACAGCAAGGACCGCGCCCTGGCCCAGTCGCATGCCGCCATCCTGATGGCCGGCCAGCCGGCCGAAGAAATTGCTTGAAGACCGGTGCTGTTACTGGTTTTACCGATTCCCGCTCAACCAGTGTATGCTAGAGCCATAGCCCTGAGGCTTTTGCCGAAGATCGGGCGCTGACCCCGGTTTGGCTGTGGGGTCGGAGCGCGAATCTGCCTTTGTGCTCTGACCCCGAATTTAGTTGGCATTGCCGCAGCCTGGCTGGAGTGAATCATGAGTAAGAAAAGCGTCGTTTCGGAAGCCCAGGAAATCCAGCTGGCCATCGAATTGATTCGGCTCGGTGCCCGTCTGCAGCTGCTGGAGAGCGAAGTCTCGCTGTCGCGCGAGCGCTTGATCAAGCTGTACAAGGAACTCAAGGGCGTGTCGCCGCCGAAGGGCATGTTGCCGTTCTCGACCGACTGGTTCCTGACCTGGCAGC